>JAIBAY010000001.1:300000-600000 GCA_019694975.1 Chitinophagales bacterium | reverse complement strand
TGATAGAAGTGACGGCACCGGAAGGCCAGTTGATCACTATCGAATCTATAACTGACGCTGAACCTGTACCAAAGTGAAGGCTGCTTGTATTGCAGGTACCATAGCTTTCGCCCGCATGCACTTCCCGCACTTGTTTTCCCCATGCTCCATAAATGGTAGCACGTGCTCCCAGCGCTCCGGCATTACTGGTGGTTCCTGTCAAATTGATGGTGATAAAATGATTTCCGTTGGAAGAACTGTTCAGCCAGTATATATCATCAACTGATGTGGGCGTGGTGTAAATGTTGGCGTAACTGGCATACACATCAACCTTGCCATCGTGATTAAGATCACCAATGGCAAATGACTCCATGTTGCTTGTTCCGAAGATGCCCGGCAGTTTGGTGAAAGTTTTATCACCGTCATTATGAAAAAACTGATAGTCGCTGCCGGAAACAAGTATATCAACAAATCCATCATTGTCAAAATCCTCCATCACCGATTCAATAGGAATCACCGTCATGTTAAAACCTGATCCCGCCGTGATATTTGTCATATGCCCGGTACCATCATTCTCCAGCAGTTTGGCGGGCACATCATAATCTGTTTGAATGACATCAAGGTCTCCGTCATTGTCGATGTCGGCAAAATTGGCGGTCCAGGTTTGTGCACTGTCGGCCAGCCCGTAGGCAGCGGCATCGGAAGTGTAGTTGTTGTTGCCGTCATTCACAAACAGCACATCAATCCGCCTGCCGTCGTTAGGGTCATTCACTGCCTGCCTGCACTTAGCGATGTAAAGATCAATATCTCCGTCGTTGTCAAAATCAGTCCACACGCTGCCGTAATTGCCTGAGTCATCCGTGCCGGTAACATCAAAATCAATAATGGAAGACACGGTAAAGTTTCCGCTGCCGTTGTTCAGCCAGATATGGCTTTCGGCATTATCATCACAGCCAAAAATATCTTCCCATCCATCGTTGTTGATGTCGGCAAAATTTATGTTTTGAAGAAAGAAGTTCGAAGAAGGAAGGCTGTACAAGGTGCCACCTGTTCCGGTACTGTTTAGTTTCATGATCTTGACAGACGGTCCGTAACCACCTGCCACGATGTCTTTATAGCCATTGTGGTCAACGTCTGCAATACACAGTCCCCAGGCCCATGACACGCCACCGCCGTAGTCGCCGATATAATGATGATCGAAAAGCAAGCCGGGACGTTGATAGTCTATATAAAGGAGGTGTGCCTGATCCAGTCGCACAATATCATCGAGACCATCGCCATTGATATCAGCCACACCAACCGGGCATCCGCTGTGAATATTGGTAGCAGAAAGTTTGGCGTTGGCATTGAGGAAACTCACCTGCGCGGATACATTTCCGCAGCAGCAGCAGACAGCAGCGATAGCGATCAGCTTAAGTTTTGTAAAAAATTGCATGTTTAAAATGATTGTGGCTGTAAAGGAAAATTAAAAGTAAATAAATCCCGGATGTTCACTGTAAATATAATTCCTGCAGGCTGCATTACAGCCGGATGGCTTTGAATACAAACCGTTGGCCATTGGCATAAATCTCAACCAGGTAAATTCCGGCTTGAACGGGTAATGTAACTGAATGCATGGCATCGTTATCATGCGGTGATGCATGAGAGAGCAACACACCGCCGGGCTGATAGATCCTGATGGATTCTATCATCAGGTGTTGAAGGTTCATCAATTGCACATCACCTGAATGGCTGACTGTATTAACAATGCTGATCGTCGCTGTTCCGGCAGGTTGTACTTCCGACAAAATGAAAGGCGTCTGAATTTGTGCAGCAGTCAGCAACACCGGAGTGCGGTCTGCTTCAAGGTACATATGCTTAAAAGAATCAATTGCCGCACCGCTGTATCCAAACATATCAGTCACATAACGCGGCGGGACAGCCTGGAAATACATGCCCGCATAAATGTTTAAGATGCCATTTACGCCGTTTATTGGAATGTGAAAATGAACGAAGTCCATACCGGTGCCTTCTGCCACGCCTGATTTATTGAAATCAGCATCCTCAGCTGCTTCACCTGTAATGCGCACCGTATCGTAAACAGGATGCGACGATGTAAAACCTTCCGGCGGAAGGCGATTATCCTTGATCATATGATCAGCCCTTTCCAGCACGGTGGTGACATTATTGTTTACATCACCCATTATCATTTCATATAATTGAACCTGCGATTCACTGCTGATGATATTATAGTGTGGCTCATAGCCTGCATTGATCGCATGCACTTCATAGTTCGAATCAAAGGTGCCGGTTTGAAAGACGGTGTCTTCGTTTTGATCCGTAATCACGAGTTGCAATACTGCCCTGCGGCTTGGATAGCCTGACGGAAATTTATGGCCGGCCTTGTTTGACACACGCACTCTCAGGTACAGGGTATCTGCTGTAATGCTGTCGAGAAACATGAACAGGCCAACTGTATTTTGTTGTAACAACCTGTATGTGGCAGCTAATGTTGAATCAAAGTTCTTATCCGGTGAGGTAATGTTCAGCGATGTTTTGTTTTCTTTGATCATACTGATCATAAATGCATTGCCACCGGCGAACTGATGCTGATTGAATGGTGAGCGTGGCCCCAGTGCGAGGATGTTATTGGCAATGATAATGGAATCTTTCAGTTGTGGCATGTGGCATTTCTGGCAGGTAATATTATCAGCCGAAAATGCAGAGTTCAGCCATTCATGATAAGTAGCCTGCTCAATAAAAGTACTGCCGGTATAATTGCCCTCCAGGTCGGCCGTATGCGTGATGAGTGTATGGCACGGTGAACAAACCTGTGAGGTGCTCATGTGCGTGCTGAAGGTTGGCGTGAGTCCTTCATACAGCTGCATCGGCCCGGTAAGCGGATTTTCAAATGGCCCAAACTCCTTTTTACTGGTGTCGTATGGAATGGCTCCAGAAAATGTCTTCCCTAAATTTTCAATGCCTATTTCATGACAACCGCCGCAGGAAACACCATCGAGGCCAAGCGTGTCATTGATCAGATCGTCTATGGTGTAAGTATCTGACCCATGAAACATTGCCGTGAAATGCCCGAGCGGGGCATGGCAGGCGGTACACTTTGTCTGTAATTCAGCTGCATGGCCCGGATTTACAAGGATCTCATGGCTGACCTTTGCACGCCAGAGCGGGTCTTTGGCTGAATTGGCCATCATGGTTGTTTGCCAGTCGTCATACAGGTTGATGTCAACACCGTTTGAATCAACATTGGCAACCTGCAGCGTATCATATCCATGGCAACCTTTGCAGCGTGCGGAAACGAGGAAATACTGTCCGGAATCAATGGGAGACCGTATGCCTTCCTCTTCAAAATAGTCCATCTCTATCCTGCTGTGAAATGGTTGTGCGTCGTTTTTCCCTGCTGAAAAAATAAACAGCAGTATCACGACTCCTGTGGTAAGCAGAAAAAAATGGCGGCGGGAAAAGTATATCATGTGTAACGGTGTGGCATTGCGAAAGTAAAAATTAAGCAGTCAAAACTGAATAATAAAAAACGTGCATCGCGGTCAGTAGCTTTGATTATTTTAAGTGGAAACCATAAACAAATCAGATATTGCAGGTTGAGGGATTTTTACTAACTTCATAGCGACACCTTTTTTTACACCTTCAATTGACTGATCATGAAAGTAAATGACATACTTCGCCGCAAGAGTAACCAGATTTTTGCCGTTAGCCCGGAAGGTACCGTTTATGATGCCCTGAGCCTGATGGCTGAAAAGAACCTTGGAGGTGTGCTCGTGATGCAGGGGGATCAGCTGAATGGCATTTTTACGGAGCGGGATTATGCACGCAAAGTGATCTTGCTCGGACGTGCCTCCAAAGACACACCAATTACAGAGGTGATGACTGCACAGGTACGCACCGTCAGCAGGGATACGGAGATTGATGAATGTATGAAAATGATGACAGAAAAAAACATCCGTCACCTTCCGGTGATGGAAAACGGAAAGGTGATCGGCCTTATTTCTATTGGCGATGTGGTGAAGTTGCTGATCGAAGAACAAAAGGGCATTATTGAACATCTTCAAAGCTATATTGCCGGCCAGTGACCGGGTTGCCCGAAAAACCTGTCAAACTATTTAGACTCTCTGAGCGCTTCCTTTACCTTTGCGCAAAATCCATAGCGCAGTCATGCCATTTATTTTTGTAGTAGGAAACAGCAGGAGCGGTACCACCATGATGGGGAGGATACTCAACAATCATGAACAGGTGCATACTTTTCCGGAGTTGCATTTCTTTGAACAGATGTGGTCGGGCAAAGACAAAGGCAAAATCTTATCATTTGAAGAGGCATTAAAGCTCGCTGCCAGGTTGCTCAATATTTCCGCAGCCGGATATTTTGCAAAGAAGGAACCTGAAAAATATGAGACTGAAGCAAAGGAGATAGTGACAGCGATCCGGCAAAATGAACTTACCTCGCTGCGTATTTTCGCAGCCGTTATTCAGCATGAATCCCTAAAGCAGGGGAAGCAATTTCCCTGTGATCAGACACCACAGAATGTTTTTTATATCCGGGAAGTGCTCGATGCTTTCCCTGATTCCTATTTCATTAATATGGTCCGCGATCCGCGCGATGTTTTATTGTCGCAAAAGCGAAAATGGAAGCGCCGTTTTTTGGGTGGCTCGCATGCCACCTGGTATGAAACCATCCGTGCATGGACCAACTATCACCCGCTTACCATCAGCAAACTCTGGAACTCGGCTATTCGCGCCCGCGAAAATGTAAAGGACAAGCGAGTAATGAGCGTTCAGTTTGAAAAGCTGCTGGAAAATCCTGATAATATGATAGAGAATATCTGTTTTTTCCTGCAGCTTCCTTTTTCCGCCAAACTGAAGGATGTGCCCCAGGTGGGTTCATCCAGTGGCATGGATAAAAAGGATGTGAAGGGAATTAATCCCGACCGGTCACAAAGCTGGAGCAAAGGAGGTTTGAGCGCCACAGAAATCTGGTTTTGCCAGCGAACCTGCTGCAATTATATGCAGGCTTACGGTTATGAGCCAGTGAAGGTGGCTGCGAATCCGGTGATCATTTTTTTCTACTACCTAATTTTCCCTGTGAAACTTGGATTTGCCTTCTTGCTGAACCTGCACCGGATGAAGAATATAATGGAGACCTTGAAGAAACGGCTGAAATAATACGGCGGAATTTATAACCCTTCCTTTTTAAAATGCGGCCCCACCACTTCAATCAGGAAAGTGATGATGAGCAGCATACCTATCAGGAAAAACAAAATTCCCATCACGGTTTTGTCGAGTTCGGTACCGGAGAAAAAATAGGATCGCTTCCCTAATGCGGTTTTACCTGAAAAGGTGACTATGCCGAATATCAGTACAAGGATGCCGCCAATCAGCAGTATGATGTGGAACAGATTCATTTCATGATAATGGAGGCGCAAACCTAAGCAGAATCATTTTCTTCCTGCAAATAATCTTGGTGAATATATGGTGTGATGATTTATCAATAAGATAAAAGTGGTGCTTGCTTGATCTCATGCATAGTCGTTGAAGTAACCCAACTGCGATGGGCGCCTGCCATCCGTTGTTCAATCTATATAGTCTTGCAAATACATGTTCTAAAAGTATTTTTTGGCCAATATGGATTCAGCACTGCATTACAGCAATATGTATTTTTACGATTCAAATTCACTTTTTATGAAAGTAGCCGTTGTTGGTGCCACCGGGTTGGTTGGGAATACGATGCTAAAGATATTGGAGGAGCGTCATTTTCCCCTCGATGAATTGCTCGTTGTTGCTTCCGAGCAGTCAGCCGGAAAAGCACTAACCTTCCGGCATACAAAGTATACCGTAATCGGGCTGGAGGAAGCGGTAAGGCAGGAACCTGATATTGCATTGTTCTCTGCAGGCGCTGCCGTATCACGTGAATGGGCGCCAAAGTTTGCAGCAGCAGGAACCACCGTAATTGATAATTCATCTTGCTGGCGTATGGATCCTGCTGTTCCCTTGATTGTTCCTGAAATAAATGGGGATGTGCTCACAGCTAACGACCGGATTATTGCCAATCCCAACTGTTCCACCATTCAGATGGTGATGATACTGCATCCGCTGCACCTGAAGTACCAGGTTAAACGCATCGTGGTTTCCACCTATCAGTCGGTGAGCGGAACAGGCGTAAAGGCAGTTGATCAACTCATGCAGGAACGAAAGGGAGAAAAGACAGTGATGGCATATCCGCATCCGATTGATCTGAATTGCCTTCCGCATATCGATGTGTTTTTGGAAAACGGCTATACGAAAGAAGAGATGAAAATGGTGAATGAAACACGCAAGATTATGCGATCACCTGATATACAGGTTTCGCCAACTACGGTTCGGGTGCCGGTGAAGGGCGGTCATTCTGAAAGTGTGAATGTTCAGTTTGAATATGATTTTGAGCTGGAGGATATCTATGCACTGCTCCGGCATACACAAGGAGTGGTTGTACAGGATGATCCTGCAAGGAATATTTATCCCATGCCATTGTATGCCGAAGGAAAGGATGAAGTCTTTGTCGGACGCATCCGCCGCGATCTTTCTCAGCCCAAAACATTAAACTGCTGGATTGTTGCCGACAATCTGCGCAAAGGTGCCGCCACCAATGCCGTGCAGATTGCAGAATATTTGGTGTCGGCGAAATTAGCGGGTGCAAAAGCAGTTCATTAAACTTCATTCCTTTTGGAATGTATTATACCTAAAAACCAAAGCCTGCTTTATCTTATGTTCAGCAAGTATTTCATCACCTGTTTTTTGCTTTGTCAGTTGCCGGTTCTGCGGCCTGTATCTGCTCAGTCACTGGACACTGAGTTGGCGCAAATCCTGAACGATTATCAACTGATGGGGATGTCTGTTGTGGAAGTATGCGAAGGACAAGTGAATTTCTCGGGGGCATACGGCCTCGCCGACTATGATGACAATATTCCGGTCACCGGCAACACCTTTTACAGAATTGCGTCTGTTTCAAAATCGGTAACTGCAACGGCTTTGATGATTTTATATGATCAGGGGTTTTTTGACCTGGATGACGATATCAATAATTATCTCGGTTATTCGATTCGTAACTGGCATTACCCAAATGATCCGATCACCTTCCGGATGTTGCTGTCACATACTTCTTCTATTGTGGATGGAAGCAAGTATGATAATTTTCTAAGCGCTACTTACGCTCAAAATCCTCCTCCTTCCATCAGCACTTATTTCGTGGCAGGTGGAAGTTATTATACCGGCAATATTTTTCTGAATAAGAAGCCAGGCCAGTACTTCAGTTACAGTAATTCCAATTTTGGCCTGATCGGGACATTGATTGAAAAGATAAGCGGGCAGAGATTCGATATTTTCTGCAAGCAGCATATACTCGATCCATTGGGTATAACGGGAAGTTTTAATGTTCAGGATTTGCCCGACATTTCTGATGTGGCTGTTCTGTACCGGTACTCGGGGAACAACTGGTTGCCACAGGCTGATAATTATAACGGTGTGATGCCGCCGCCGTTAAACCTCAGTCAATATGTGGTGGGAAACAACGGTTTCATCTTCAGCCCGCAGGGCGGCCTTCGCATCAGTGCAAACGATCTTGCCACCTTCATGTTGATGCTGGCAAACGATGGAACCTATAACAACACGGCAATTCTTCAGAGTACTACCGCAGCACTAATGCACGACGTTCAGTGGCAATATAATGGCAGCAATGGCAACGACTATTACGGATTGTTTAAAGCATGGGGATTGGGTTTGCACCTTACGACCAATACAGCAGGCAGCGATATTGTTTTTCCCGGCCGTACTATGGCAGGGCATCCGGGCGAAGCGTACGGTTTGATCAGCGACATGTATTTTGACAGCGTAAAGAATGGCGTGATCTTCATTACTAACGGCAGTAAATTCCCCTATGTGGTTGGTGCAGGTTCTGCTTTTTATACGGTAGAAAAGGAGATATTTGATGCGGTGTACGCCGACCTGCTAAACTGTGCGGCGGCAACAGATCCAAGGCAAGTAAGTGATTTTGAAATTGTGCCCAATCCGGCAATAGACTGGTTGACGGTGCATTCGTCTATACCGGACGGACTTCGTAACATGGAGAAGATCACCATCTATGATATTTATGGTAACTTATGGTACACGGCGCCAGCGGTTTCAGGAAGTATCAATGTTGCGGCATTGCCGCACGGAACGTACAGGCTCGGATTCAAGGTGCATGATGCTTATTACCAGTTGCCGTTTATCAGGCTGTAATACCAATTCTAATTTCCTGCTGACCTATCACTTACGCCATTGTCCCTGCCTGCATTCACCCGTTCACAACTTGCGCTCCGCAACGGACAGGATAAGCCACAGATTTGGGTTGCTTATAAAGGGTTCATCTATGATCTGACCGATAGCCGGCTTTGGCGCAATGGCCACCATTACGAGCATTGGGCCGGACAGGATCTGACAGAAGAATTGAAAGATGCTCCACATACGGAGCAGGTATTTGAAGGTTGGGAAAAGGTGGGGATACTGATCTGACATTCCCGTTGATGATCATTCCTGAAATTTTCTGATTAAAGCGAAAGGTCACTTACATGGTAGCTGCGCCGGTGGGAATACATCTGCTTCTAGTTTGGAGCAGATGCTGCTTATGCAATCCGGTGGAGACCCGAATAGAAAGGATTCGTGGATCCTGAAAGTACCGTTGTCTATTCAACCAGTGAGATGTCGAACTGAACGAGGTCAACAAAATCCTGCACCCTTTCTTCGATATCATCTTCCGTGATGCCGACAAGCCGTTCGGTGCCGAATTTCTCCACGCAGAAAGAGGCCATTGTGGAACCATAGATGATGGCGCGTTTCATATTTTCATAACTGATATCATTCGTTTGCGCCAGGTACCCAATAAATCCTCCGGCAAAAGCATCACCGGCACCGGTTGGATCAAACACTTCTTCAAGTGGTAATGCAGGTGCGAAGAACACATTGTTTTCATGAAAGAGCAAAGCGCCATGTTCACCTTTTTTAATGATCAGGTATTTGGGCCCGCGTTCGAGTATCTTCTTCGCCGCTTTTACCAGCGAATATTCACCGGAAAGTTCACGCGCTTCTGCATCGTTGATGGTTAATACGTCAATCATGGTCAGCACTTCAGCCAGTTCCTTTGGCGTATGTTCCATCCAGAAATTCATGGTGTCGAGCACGATGAGCTTCGGGCGGCGGCGCAACCGGTTGATTACGGTAATCTGTATGGTGGGCGTGAGGTTGCCGAGCATCAGGAATTCACAGTCCTGGTAGCTTTCCGGTACAATGGGATCGAAGGTAGCCAGCACATTCAGATCTGTCACCAGCGTATCGCGGGTATTCATGTCTAGATGATAGGATCCTTTCCAGAAAAAAGATTTTTCGCCTTCCTTCACCTGCAGCCCGTCCGTCTTAACACCACGCGCATTCATCAGCAGAATCTGCTCTCTGGGGAAGTCGCCACCGACTACAGAGATCAGGTTAATATTCTTGCCAAAGTAGGAGGCTGCCAGAGAAATATACGTGGCAGCGCCGCCGATAATACGCTCTGATTTACCGAAGGGTGTTTCGATGGAATCAAATGCAACGGTACCTACTACAACCAGGGAAGATGATTTGGGCACTTGTGGCTGAAAAGTTTTTTGGATGGAATCCAATATCGACATACGGTGATTTTTGTTTGTTGGCCGAACAGTTGCTGGCATGAGGCCTGTTCGCGCGGCGAAGTTCACAAAAAATTCACATTCTGCTCATGAATATTATCACTATGTGCTAACCATTCCATGCTCACCATCCTATTTTGTAATTTGCCCGGTAAATGACCGCGCTGCATGATTCAGTTAATTGTTGATTCGGGTTCAACCAAGGCGGATTGGCGGGCTGTGGAAGCAGATAAGATTACCGGCTTCCCGACGCAGGGATTAAACCCTTATTTTATCAATACAGATGAATTTGAAACAATCATCCGGTTGCAAGTGCTACCGCATACAGCCGGCCAAATGGTAGGCAGCATCTATTTCTATGGTGCAGGGTGTGGCACAGACAGCAGGAAGCAACAGGTCGGCAATGTGCTCAACCGGTTTTTCCCGGGAGCGGCCATCAGCATTGCCACCGATTTGTTAGGGGCCGCGAGGAGCCTGCTGAAGCATGAGCCGGGTTTTGCGGTTATCCTCGGAACCGGAACCAACAGTGGCAGGTATGATGGCCGCCAGATTGTACAAAGCATCGATTCGCTCGGTTATCTTTTAGGCGATGAGGGCAGTGGTGCAGCGATTGGCAGAAAACTTTTGCGCGACTTCTTACGAGGCTATCTGCCGGAGCAAATGCATAATGAATTCGCACAGCTCTGTCCGTTCGACCGTGAACAGGTGCTGCAGCAGTTGTATACAAAACCATCTCCAAACCGATTCCTTGCTTCCTTTGTTCCTTTTGCAGTCAATCATCTTTCAGATCCTTATTTGCGGCAGCTCGTGAAAGAATCCTTTAACGACTTTTTCAAACACCTCATCAGTCATTATGCAGGCTATCAAAACCAACCTATGTGTTGCACCGGCTCTGTAGCATCTATTTTTAAAGAGTGCCTGCTGGAAACAGCAAAAGAATATAATGTCCATATTCAGGCTGTTAGCCGGTCACCCATTGAGGAACTGGTGGCTTATCATCAGACTGTCTGATGCACCGTCATGGCAAAACTGATATTGCCGGTTTACGATGGCTGAAGCGTATAAAAAAGAAGGCAGCCACGGATGACTGCCTTCCTGCTCCCCCTCCAGGACTTGAACCTGGGACCTACTGATTAACAGTCAGCCGCTCTAACCAACTGAGCTAAGGAGGAGTATAATTTCCTTTTGATATTTTTCCCTGAAATTCGTCGCATTGCTGCGGTAAATGGGACGGCAAAAATAGAGTTTTCGCTCAAAAAAGAAAACTTTAGTTCAGAAATGGCAGCGCGGGGAAACTAATAGCGAAAGGACGGATGCGGAATATCCATCCATCAGGAAGGAAGGTGCCGGCACCTGCCAATTGCAGTTCTTTGCATCAATGAATGAACTTTTTCCTGCAGGATTGTTTTACTTTTAATCTTCAACTGACTAAATCAATTAATCAACCTAATAATTTCCTTTGAACCTCCGATTCACCAATTACATTCCGCCTGCCGATGGAGGTGATCCCTTTAAACGGCTCCTCGATTTGTTTCTGCAACTGTTACAATACACTAAAGGAGATGTGTATGAAGCACTGGATTGGATGAATGAGCTGGACAAGGAATACAAGATGACGGATGATGAATACGGCATGGGTGATTTTATTGAAGATCTGAAAGACAAGGGTTACATAGAGGAGCATCCTGCCAACGGCAATTTTTCCGTAACTGAAAAAGCAGGGCAGGTAATCCGGAAACGGTCTTTGGAGGAGATCTTTGGAAAGCTGAAAAGATCAAGGCCCGGCCATCATAAGACCACTTATTCAGGGCAGGGAGATGATCTCACCACTGATGCACGGCCATTCACCTTTGGCGACTCCATTGATCATATCAATATCACTTCTTCTATCCGGAATGCGCAGATCAATCATGGCACTGAAGAATTCCGGCTCACGGAAGATGACCTGGAGATACAGGAACGTGAGCTGAAGACGCAGACCTCCACTGCGCTCATGATAGACATTTCTCACAGCATGATCCTCTATGGCGAAGACCGCATCACTCCCGCTAAAAAAGTGGCCATGGCGCTTGCCGAGTTAATCACTACGCGTTATCCCAAGGATACGCTGGATATCATTGTATTCGGTGATGATGCGTGGAAGGTGGAGATTAAGGACCTGCCGTTTCTGCAGGTCGGGCCGTACCACACCAATACCTGCGCCGGCCTCGATCTTGCGATGGAGTTGTTACGCAGAAAGAAAGCAAGTAACAAACAGATCTTTATGATTACCGATGGCAAACCATCCTGCCTGAAGGAACATGGAAAGTACTATAAGAACAGCTTTGGTCTCGACCGGAAGATCGTCAATAAGACTTTAAACAAGGCAGCGCAATGCAAGCGGTTGAATATTCCCATCACTACCTTCATGATTGCGGAAGATGCATACCTCCAACAGTTTGTACGCGAGTTTACAGCAATTAACAACGGAAAGGCATTTTATGCATCACCTGATAATGTCGGCACATATCTGTTCGAAGATTTTGTCCGCAACAGGAGAAAGCACCTGCATTGATTTTTTATTCCACAGATACATTTTTCTATTACACCACCGATCATGAACAGAGAGAAGATTACCACATTGGGCGCGTTAAAGGCAGCCGGTTATCAACCCAAACCTATTAAAGAGGAGATGCGTGATAACCTGGTCGCCGCGCTGAAGGATAAAAGAAATGTGTTTGAAGGCATACAGGGATATGATGAGTCGGTTATTCCTCAGCTGCAGACTGCCATTCTTTCCCGTCATAACATTATTCTGCTGGGATTACGCGGACAGGCTAAAACCCGCCTGGCCCGGCTGATGGTGCATCTGCTCGACGAAGAAATTCCGGTAGTGAAAGGGTCGGAGATGAATGATGATCCTTTGCAGCCCATTTCCAGGTATGCAAAAGACCTCGTCGCGGAATGGGGTGGGCAAACACCGGTTGACTGGCTGCACCGTGATCAGCGTTATGCGGAAAAGCTGGCCACGCCTGACGTATCGGTGGCTGACCTGATTGGCGATGTGGATCCTATCAAGGCTGCTTCGCTGAAGCTCAATTATGCCGATGAAAGGGTAATACATTACGGTATCATACCTCGCTCACACCGCAGCATTTTTGTTATCAATGAATTACCGGATTTGCAGGCGCGCATACAGGTTTCGCTGTTTAATATTTTGCAGGAAGGCGATATTCAGATCCGCGGGTTCAAGATGCGGCTGCCGTTGGATATTCAGTTTGTGTTTACCGCCAACCCTGAAGATTATACCAACCGCGGATCGATTGTTACGCCATTAAAAGACCGTATCGACAGTCAGATACTCACGCATTATCCGAAGAGCATTGAAACATCGCGTGCCATCACGGAACAGGAATCGGACATTACCGTTGCACAGCGCGAATCTATAACGGTTCCTTCCATTTTGAATGATCTCATTGAGCAGGTGGCATTCGAAGCACGTGAAAGTGATTTTGTAGATAAGAAAAGCGGAGTGTCGGCCCGTCTCACCATTTCCGCACTCGAAAACCTGTACAGCACGATTGAGCGGAGAATGCTCATCAATAAAGAATCCAAAGGGTATGCGCGGATCGCTGATATTTATGGTATTCTGCCATCCATTACCGGGAAGGTGGAATTGGTGTATGAAGGCGAAGTGGAAGGCATTGCCACTGTTGCCACCATGCTGATCGGAAAGGCCTTACGAAAACAGTTTGCCGGCATTTTCCCAAACCCGGAAAAAAACAAGAAAAGCAAGACAAAGACAGTAAGTCCTTATGCCGAGGTGATCAACTGGTTCAATGAAGGAAACAAAGCGGACATAATCAAGGATGCACCGCAGGCAGCCTATGAAAAATCACTGCTCTTTGTGAAAGGGTTGCCTGAGCTGGTGAAACTTTATTTTCCGCGCGCGGCAAAGCAGGAGCAGATATTCATGATGGAATTCGCGCTGCACGGTCTTGCCGAATTTTCACAGCTGAGTAAGCATCGGCTGGAAGAAGGCATTCAGTTCAAGGACCTGTTGGGCAGTATGATGAATTTTGGAATCGGGGAAGAAGAGGAAGAAGGGAATTCGTGACAGGAGGAGGGAGGAGTAATGATAGTTACTTGTTGAAATATTTGTTTAGTCATTATGTTGCTGTAATCGCAAAAATGGATTGTGTGAAACTCAGTAGTACCAACATCCGGATGGATCTGATTGAATAATGTATGCATAATACATAGCAATAAAATAAGAGAGCCTCCCAAGGGACTTGAACCCTCGACCTACTGATTACGAATCAATTGCTCTACCAACTGAGCTAAGGAGGCGAAAATAGTCGGGGTGAGAGGACTCGAACCTCCGACCTCCACGTCCCGAACGTGGCACGCTAGCCAACTGCGCTACACCCCGAATGCTTAACTTACTTAAAAAGCAAAATAATACTATGATCATTTAGCGGGACGGCAAATTTAGTTTAAAATCTAAATTGCAGAAAGATTTGTTCTTCCTTCATGTAGGAACGTATCGGGATGCAGGCAACACAATCTGACGGTTTACTATTCTCTCACACCAATAATAAACGGACATGACGGAAAATGAAAAACGCGGAAGCCGGCAGGTGGAAAATCCCATGGCTATTCTTGACGAACAATCCGTGAACAGCGATCCGGTCCGTCAGTTTCAGCAGTGGTTGCAGGAAGCAATATCAGCCGGCATTCCGCAGGCTGATGCCATGACACTCGCTACCTGTGGAATAGATTTCAAACCGTCGGCGCGCATGGTGTTGCTGAAAGGGGTCGAAGACGGGAAGTTTATGTTTTTTACAAATTACAATAGCAGGAAAGGGAAAGAACTTTTGTGGAATCCGTATGCCGCACTGCTTTTTTTCTGGAATGAACTGAACCGTCAGGTGCGCATCGAAGGCAGAATTGAGAAGATGCCGAACGAAGCATCAGATGCCTACTTTCACAGCCGGCCTTCAGCCAGTCAACTCAGCGCAATTGTTTCTCCGCAGAGTGAGGTCATCGCCGGCAGGTCTGTGCTGGAAGATGAACGGATGCGTCTTCAAAAGGAATTAATTTCAGAGGATATACGGCGCCCTGCGCATTGGGGCGGATACAAAGTGGTTCCTTACAGTATTGAGTTTTGGCAGCGGCGTGAGAACCGGTTGCATGACAGGTTGTTATTTACACGCCTGGGAGAGGAATGGAAGCTCGAACGGCTTGCCCCATAAAAAAAGTGTCCCAACACAGTCGGGACAGCTTCATGCGGCAATCACTGCATGTTACTTTTCTTTTTTCTTGGGTGCTCTTTTCTTCGGTGCCTCTTTCGGTGCTGCATCAGTTTCTTTTACGGCCGCCACCGGTTTCACTGCAATCCGCTTGGCGGATCTTGCCTTTCTGCTGTTGCCGAAAGAGCCAATGGTAATCTTTCCGCGTTTGGTTCTTTTATCACCTCTGCCCATGAATTATTTGTTTTTTAGTGAATGATCAGGATGCGCAAAGGTGAATAAAAATCTGTGAATATTGATGAGGATTTTTAAACCCGCAAATAAAAAACGCATTCCGTACCTGGAATGCGTTTATCTGATGCTGACTAAATTAAATACTACTATTTAACTTTAGCAGCGAACTCTTTTCCTGCTTTGAATTTTGCCACTTTGCGTGCAGGTATATTGATGGATTTTCCGGTTTGCGGGTTTCTGCCTTTTCGAGCAGATCGTCTTGAAACACTGAAAGTGCCAAAGCCGACCAAGGTCACCTTGTCGCCTTTTTTCAGGGTGCTCATCGTGGTATTAATAAATGAGTCCAGCGCAGCACCTGCCTGTGCTTTTGAAACTTTGGAATCAGCAGCCATTTTAGCAATGAGTTGACCTTTGTTCATAAGAATGAAAATTTTTTTGTGAAATAGTTTTAAGTTCTTTAGCGCATCAAAAATATATGCTTTTGAGAATATTCCAAATCATTTGGCCTGTTATTTTGATGAAATGCTTACGGGACAAGCATTTAAAAGCATTATGAATTTTTATACCTTGTAAAAGCAGCAGCTTATCGCAGCATTTATTGCAGGAAGGCGTGCTAAGTGCAAACGCTGCACGCTTTCAACTGATGTCTGAAACGCTTACTGGCAAAGGCTTTCATGCGCAACCATATTTTGTCATGAAAAATTCGCTCTTTCACGACATGCAAAAAGCGGCAGTGCCTGGTTATTGTTCTTGAATTTCTTCGGTGGGAATGAGCAATGACGAGACAATAAGGCTGTAGTCTTGCAGGATTGTTCGATAGAAAATTCCGGGATGACAGGGGAATGTCAACACAAAAGCTGAGGTGCTATTTCAATATCAGTTAAATTTGCCTGGTATGAAGAAGATAATTGCGGCACTCTTTGTATTAATAATTATTGCATCCTGCAACAGGTCTGTTTGCCCGGCGTATCTGAATGGCGAAGCAACGGGCACTTCTGGTACCAAGGCAAAGAAAATGGAATTGTTTCCGCCGGCAATGAAGAAGAAATAAAACAGTCATTTTCATCAGCAACATGTTGCCGGAGCTGAAGCATTGTAATTATACAAGCTGAAAGTTTTGAAGCATGCAAGGATGTAATCGAGATTCCATAGATCAGGAAATTCGGCTCCACTTTTTATCCTTTTTGTGATGTGCAGCAATAAAGTTTTTCAGCCCTAAATTATCTGATGACTCCAGCAATGGATCTGCCTCCAGCAATTGTTCCGCTTCACTTCTTGCCAGTGCGAGTATCTTCTGATCTCTGGCGAGATCTGCCAGTTGAAAGGGCACCAGCCCGGATTGCTGCGTTCCTTCCAGGTCGCCGGGCCCTCGCAATCTTAAGTCTTCTTCCGCAATGCGGAAGCCATCGTTGGTCTGCGTGAGAATGTTCATGCGTGCGCGTGCTTCGGCAGAGAGCTTATCACCCGTCAGCAGAATGCAGTAGGAGTGTTCCGCTCCGCGGCCTACGCGGCCACGCAGCTGATGAAGTTGTGATAGTCCGAACCGTTCAGCACTTTCAATCACCATCACACTTGCATTCGGAACATCCACACCAACTTCAATTACCGTGGTGGCTACCATGATCTGCGTCTCATTACGGATGAACCGTTGCATTTCAAGGTCACGTGCATCAGCTTTCATCTTACCGTGTACGATGCTGATGGCATAATCCGGCAATGGAAAAGCCCTTGCGATACTTTCGTAGCCATCCATAAGAAATTTATAATCCTGTTTCTCCGACTCTTCAATCAACGGATAAACGATATAGATCTGCCGCCCCTGTTGAATTTGTTCTTTGATGAATCCAAAGACACGGAGCCTCGATGCGTCGAAGCGGTGAACAGTTGTAATGGGTTTTCTTCCCGGCGGCAGTTCATCAATAGTTGATATATCAAGGTCTCCATACAAAGTCATGGCTAATGTCCTTGGAATGGGCGTGGCCGTCATCACCAGCACATGCGGCGGTAAATGATTTTTTGTCCAGAGGCTTGCACGCTGTTCAACACCAAAGCGATGTTGTTCATCAATTACAATCAGTCCAAGGTTACTGAAAATGACTTTTTCTTCAATCAGGGCATGTGTTCCAATCACGATGTTGGTTTCGCCATGCTGTAATGCCGACAAGGTCTTTTTCCTGTCAGCTCCTTTTACGGAGGCAGTAAGCAGGTCTACACGCAGGCCAAGTCCATCCGTCAGCAAAGTGAGATTACGGTAATGCTGCAGGGCGAGCAGTTCAGTGGGTACCATCATGGCCGCCTGAAAATTATTATCAATAGCCATCAGCATGATCAGCAAGCTGACGATAGTCTTACCGCTCCCGACATCACCCTGCAACAGCCGGTTCATCTGTTTGCCCGAGATCAGGTCCATGCGTATTTCCTTAATCACTCTTTTTTGTGCAGCAGTAAGCTCATAAGGAAGTTTCTTATGATAAAAAAGATTAAAAGTGGGTTCGAGTTTTGCAAAGAGAAAGCCTGCTGAGGAACGTTTCCTCCCCAGTTTCAATTGTAAAATCTGCAGCTGACTGAAAAACAATTCTTCAAACTTCAAACGGTTACGCGCTTTTTCCAGCATGGCATCATTGTCCGGAAAATGAATTTGCCGGAAAGCCTCGTGCCGTGAAACGAAATGAAATCGTTGCTGCAATGACTCCGGCAGGTTTTCCGGAAGGTCAGGCGCAGTGATCATGGCCAAGAGCGTGGTAATGAGTTTCTCCAGCCCTTTGGAATGCAGTCCGCGCGCTTTTAGTTTTTCAGTGGAAGAGTACATCGGCTGCAGCCTGCCATCCGGCTTATCAGCAGCTTCTTCAAAAGGTGTGATGTCGGGATGCACTATGGAATATTCCCCTTTGAAAATGCCCGGCTTTCCAAACACGATATATTTTTTCCCGGTCTCCACCATCTTTTCAGCGTAGCGTATGCCCTGAAACCACACCAGTTCCATTTCACCGGTTTCGTCGGCGAAGTAAGCCACAAACCGTTTTCCACGGTTTTCGCCTACCAGGTTTTTCTCCATCACTTTGCCGATGATCTGAACGTATTGCGTATGCGGCGTGAGCTGATTTATTTTATAAAATGAAGTACGGTCGATGTACCTGAAAGGAAAATGATGCAGCAGGTCGGCAAAGGTGAAGATGTGCAGTTCCTTTTTGAGCATATCGGCACGCTGTGGCCCTACGCCCTTCAGGTATTCAATGGGGGAAGCAAGCAGCTGATAAATTTGTGCCATAACTTTCAAAAATAAGATACCGTTGCCGGAACCTGTCAGGATATGAGCAGTGAAAATAATAAATGACGGTTAAACAGTGACCTGCTTGTTTCAGCAACTATCTCCTGCATGGTGCAACAGTCAGCTTTGTACATCCACAACGGCATGCGCTTACCAATACGCTGTTGCTGTTGTTCATTCAGCACGGCTTCCTGATTTTGCAACAGGCAACCACCTTAAGCTGAAACGATTCAGCGAATGTTTGCAAATTTGTAGCTTGTTCATCCAATTCAGTTATCATGACCGCTTTTTCCTCGCCTGAAAAACGAAAATCCAAGATCAGTTCCTTTGGCAACGGGTATCAGCATTTAACGGGGTTGCTGCAAAATATTCCGGAAGAAGTGCTGTCATACCGTGCCCATTATGATGCCTGGAACATCAATGAAATGGTGATTCACCTGGCAGATCTCGAAGCAACGGCTTATGTTAATTTCAGAAGAGCCGTGGCCGAGCCGACGGAGAGCATCATGGCATTTGATAAGGATTTGTGGGTGGAATCGTTGCCTTATTATAATCAGCCGGTGGAGGCTTCGCTGAAACTGTTCCGGTTGCTGCGGGCAAGCAATTATCTGTTACTGAAAAATATTTCGCAGGACGCTTGGCTGAATACGGTAAACTATCCTGACAACGGTCAGATATCTTTGGAAGACCTGCTCGATCTGTACACGGGCCACTTTGAACGGGTGATGCGGGAAATACAACGCAATGCTGATGATTGGCAAAAGCAAGTGAAGTGAAGGATACCGCTTGTTTGGCTTGCTGATTAAAGTCGGTCAATATTTGAAATGCTCCTGCTCATTTGTCAACGCTTCAATAGCTATTTTTACTGAAATATTTTGTCTATGAAATGCCGTTTAGTTTTTCTCTTCCTTGTTTGTACCGTTGCTGCATCTGCGCAGGTGAATGATACTACCGCATCCATGATGCCGCCGCAGGTTGCCGGTGTGCTGAATTTTCCAAAACAGTTTTTCTTTTTTGATATCAGCAATACCACATGGCTGAATGCGCCGGATGATGTGCAGACTAAACTCATTTCAGGCGGACTGAACATTAATTTCCTCTATGAGTTTAACGTGATCAGTTCCAAGCTGGGAATCGCACCGGGCATCAGTTACTCCGTATCCGGTGTAAAAAGTAATGCGGTTTATGATTATGAGTTTAACAGCAGCGGCAGTGAAGTGTTATTTACCGACCTGAAGCCTTATGATACGCTTTACACAAAGAGCAAGCTCTCTGTTTCGTATCTTGAAATACCACTGGAGGTGCATATTCACCTGAAACCGAATAACAGGAGACTTGGTTTTTTAATTGCTCCGGGATTCAGGGCAGGCGTGCTGGCAGGTGACTTCTGGAAATTAAACTATCATTCATCAGTTGCCGGCGCGGAAAAGGTTAAAGTGTATGGCATTGAAAATATTTCACCTTTCCGTTATGGTGTTTCACTTCGGCTGATGTATTATAAATTCGGGTTGTTTGGATATTATCAGCTGAACCATCTTTTTGAAGAAAGTAAAGGGCCAGCCATTACACCGTTCTCAATTGGAGTTTCAGTTTCTCCTTTTTAAAATCCATCCGTTCGTGAAACTTCATTATTCAATTCGGCTTATCTTGGTGCTCTCTTGATTTTATACAATCATCGTTTCACATCAAATCACGGCAGAAAATGAAAAAAGCATTATTTATTGTATTACTCGGAGTATGCATGATGAAAGCTTCCGCTCAGGGAACCTCACAGGATTCCGGTGTACGGTTCGGACTTTCCCTGTCACCGCAGATCAGCTGGTTATCCTCTGTTGATAAGGGGCTGGAAGGAAACGGATCTTACCTTGGATTTTCCTATGGTTTGCTGATGGATATCCTGATACCCACCAACTATGCTTTTGCAACAGGGTTGCTGATTTCGTATGAGGGCGGTAAGCTGACCTATACTGATTCCACAAAATTTAATACTTACCCCGACAATACTTATCCGGCAGGCACCAATGTAGATTACAGGTTACAGTATATTGAAATTCCATTGAGCATGAAGCTCCGCACCAATCAGATTGGATACCTCACCTATTTTGGCCAGTTTGGATTACAAGGTGGAATTGCCATCCGTTCGAGGGCCGATCTTGATGCCTATAACGCCGCGCTTGACGAAGAGAAAGTGGATTTTGGCAAGGATGTGACGCCTGGTAATCTTGGTTTGCTGCTTGGAGGCGGAATCGAATATGAGATCAGTGGTAAGACGGCTCTGTTGGCCGGCATTCAGTTTCACAATGGTTTTATTGATGTTACTGATAATCCGAAAGACTACAAGACAGTTTCATCATTGACGCATTTCCGGCTGCAGCTCGGCATCTATTTTTAGTGTGCATTGCTGCGTTATTATGTAAGACAGTTGCCGCTAGCCAAAGAGACCGGATCAGTGAATCAGAAGTTAGCTCATAACAGGCAATCAATGTGGTCATGCCGGATTTATTTCGGCATCTGTCCATGAATTGAAAAGATCCTGATCTTGATCAATCGGGAGGATGACTCCAGGTATTTTACGATAGCTTCTGATATAATTTGTGCTTGTTTCATTAAGACGATTTACTTTTTTTCACCTGCCCCAAGTATGGTGTGCCCTTTGGCAGACCGGATGATCTGCCGTAAGGTTGACTTGAAAACTGCCTCATGGAATGAGCTGTGTATAAATTTCTTCAAGCCGTTGTTTTCCGGTAGTTGAATACGGCAAAACCGTTTATCACTAATGCGAATGCCAGCATAATGGCCAGGTAATGCTTGATATCCTGGAATCCGCTTCCCTTCAGCATTACCATGCGCATCACTTTAATGAAGTAAGCAATTGGATTAAAGAGTGTAATTTTTTGCGCCCACAGTGGCATGCTTTCTATAGGTGTGAACAAGCCACTCATGAGTATAAAGAGAACCATGAAAAACCAGGAGAGAAACATGGCCTGCTGTTGCGTGTCGGTGAAAGTGGAGATGAGGAGACCTGTTCCTAAGATGACAAGGAGGTAAACAGCAGCGAAGAGATAAATCCATGCGATGTTACCCACAATCGGTATATTAAAGACCAGCTTCCCAATGAGTAAACCGATCGTCAGCTCCAGCAATGCCAGCATCCAGAAAGGAAGTAATTTACCGATGATAAATTCAGTTTTGGAAATCGGAGTCACATTCAACTGTTCAATGGTTCCGATCTCTTTTTCACGAACAATATTCATGGCGCAAAGGAACATACCGATCAGTGTAATCAGCAATACCACCAAGCCCGGTACCATGAACGTCTTGTAGTTCATATCCGGATTAAACCAGTTTGAATAGTTGACACTGATTATGCCTGCGGATGGGTTGTCTCTTACCGGCATCAGTTCAGCCTGTATGTTCCTGCTGAATGCATTTACAATCTGAGAAGCATATGCATTCGCCAGTCCACCGGCAGCTCCATCCACTGCATTGATGATAAACTCAACAGCATTGTGCTGATTGCGGATGAGATCGCGTTCAAAATGCGGTGGAATACGAACGATGATTTCCGCTTCATTTTTCTCTAGCCTGTCATTCGCCCTGGCAAAATCAAAGGAATGATCAACGAGTTGAAAATAACCGGAAGCCGTAAACATACTGATCAGCTGCCTCGACATCGTACTCTGATCCGCATCCATTACATGTAAACTGATGTTCCTGATTTCATAGGTTACCGCATTGCTGAGGATGAGCAGCTGAATCACCGGCATCACAAAAATGATGAGTATCATGCTGCGCGTACGGAAGATCTGCAGAAATTCTTTTTGTAGGATGAATCCGATGCGGCGCATTTTATGGAGTATGTGGATTTGTGTTTTTCATGGTTGCATGTTTACGGGTAATCAGCACCGTGAGCCGTTCATTCCGCAAGTGAGTGATAAACTGCCTGCAGAACGCCGGTCTGTTTTTTTCACTCCAGCCGCACCTTGTATCTTCTTGCACTCACCATTAAAAAGAAAAAAGTCATGCCAGAAAGAATCAATGCTTCTTTCCAGATATATTCCAGTCCGTTTCCTTTCAGCATGATGCCGCGCACAATGATGATAAACCATCTTGCAGGAATTACATTGCTGATCACTTGCAGGAGCAGCGGCATATTTTTGATCGGGAAGATGAAACCGCTGAGCAAAATCGTCGGCATCATCAGTCCGATCATGGAAATCATCATCGCTACCTGCATCTTATCCGTAACCGTAGAGATCATGATGCCCAGCGATAGCGCGGTGATGATAAACAACGTGACCATTGCTTCCAGCAAAATAATGTTGCCGGTTACCGGCACTTCAAACACAAACCTGCCCAGCAGCAGGATGATGTTGGCGATGATGAATGAAAGCAACAGGTAAGGAATTACTTTACCGACAATGATCTGCAACGGTTTCATCGGCGACACCATCAGTATTTCCATTGTACCCGTTTCTTTTTCCCGTGTGATGGAAATGGAGGTCATCATGGCGGATATCAGCATCAGGATGATCGTGATAAGGCCGGGAACAAACATGAAAACACTCTTTAGTTCAGGGTTGTAATAGAACCGTACCGCTGGCGTGACGGTGTATGGAACATTGATCCCTGCCATCTGTTCGTGCTGGAAATCGCTGATGATTGCCATGGTATAACTTGTGAGCGTATTGGCCGTATTCGGATCGGTGGCGTCTGCTATGATCTGAATATCAGCCTTGCCATCGTGAGCCAGCTGATGGCTGAAGTCAGGCCCGATAACGATTACTTCTTTTACCGTGCCTTCCCTGAATTCATTTTCAATCTGGCTGTTGGATTGCAGATAATTGTGCAAAGTGAAATAACCGGAAGAAAGAATCTTGTTTTCAAGCCGAAGTGATACCTCATCGCCCGATTGATTGAGGATGGATATATTGGCATTCTTTATCTCATTGGAGATGGCGAAACCGAATATCATGATCTGCGCTATGGGCATGCCGAATAATATAATCAGCGTGCGGTAGTCGCGGAAGATGTGGCGAAATTCTTTTGTAACGAATCCAAGAAACCTGTTCATGATCCCGTTGTAAGGTTGATGGTGAATGTTGCTGTATAAGTTTCCATAGTAATCATTCAGTTGCTGATGGCTGCAGGCCTTGCCAGTTGCACAAAAACTTCATCAATATTTGCTGCACCGAACTTCTCTTTAAGCGCTGCCGGCGTATCCATGGCATCGATTCTTCCATCCACCATGATGGAAATCCGGTCGCAGTATTCTGCTTCATCCATATAATGCGTGGTTACAAAAACGGTGATGCCGTTTTCCGCTGCTTCATAAATCATCTCCCAAAACTGCCTTCGTGTTACGGGATCAACACCACTCGTGGGTTCATCGAGAAACACCACCTTCGGTTCATGAAAAACGGCGAGCGAAAAAGCCAGCTTCTGTTTCCATCCAAGCGGCAATGATCCGATGAGCTGATTTTTTGTTTGCATGAAGTTCAGCTTATGCAGCAGTTCATCCGTTTTTTCGGCAATCACTTTTCTGGTTAAGCCATAGATACCGGCATAAAACCGGAAGTTCTCTTTCACCGTAAGGTCTTCATAGAGGGAAAAACGCTGACTCATATATCCGATATTTTCACGGATACGTGCAGCTTCCGTATATACGTCGAAGCCCGCCACAGTGGCGGTGCCTGCCGTCGGTCGCAGCAGGCCATTGAGCATTTTGATAGCTGTGGTTTTGCCTGCACCATTGGCGCCCAGGAAGCCGAATATTTCTCCGCGGCGCACCGTGAAGGAGATATGATCAACGGCCGTAAAGGAGCCAAATTTTTTTGCCAGGTTATTCACCCTGATGATAGGATCATTCATGTTGTTGCCTGTTGCATGAGTTGCATAAATACATCTTCTATGGTGGCACTGATCAGGGTAACGGCCACCTGCTGATGGCCTTGCTGCTTCAGATAGTTGCTGATTTCCCTGATCATTTCTGCTGATAAGTCGTTGCGCGAGTCGGTGTAATGAACGGCGTCGCCGAAGGGTAAAACACTTTCGGCAAAGGGATAGTTACGCAGATCGCGGATGAGTTTGGGTTTGCTGACTGCTGAGATTTGCAAGAGTTTTTTTGCGAAGCTGTTCCTGATTTCATCCGGCGTCTGCACCCGCAGAATGGTACCGTTTTGCATGAGCGCCATCCTGTCGCAGCGCGTGGCTTCATCCATATAAGGTGTGGAAACCACAATGGTGATTCCTTTCTGTTTTAACCGTTGCAGCATTTCCCAGAATTCCCTTCTTGAAACGGGGTCTACGCCGGTAGTAGGTTCATCGAGGAATAATATTTCCGGCGCATGAATGAGTGAGCAGCAGAGTGCGAGTTTCTGCTTCATGCCCCCGGATAGTTTTCCTGCCCGCCGTTTTTTGAATGGCTCGATCTGTATATAAATTTCCCGGATGAGGTCGTAATTTTTTTCAATGGTCGTCCCGAAGATGGTGGCGAAGAATTGCAGGTTTTCGGAGACCGTAAGATCCTGGTAGAGTGAAAACCTGCCCGGCATGTAGCCGGTTTTTTTGCGTATCGGCTTATAATCTTTCACCACATCAAAGCCCAGCACCGTGGCACTGCCTTTGTCCGGAATCATCAGGGAAGTCATGATGCGGAAGAGTGTTGTTTTTCCCGCGCCGTCAGGTCCGATGAGCCCAAACAGTTCTCCCTGCTGCACCTGCAGGGAAATCCCGCTCAGTGCTTTGATATCGCCAAAGTTCTTATCAACCTGCTCTATGATGAGTGGTGTTGTCATGTTTTTATTTTAGAAAAACTTCACCGGGCATTCCGATTTTAATCGGTCCGTTCGCATTATCAACTTTAACCTTCATTGCATAGACGAGGTTGGTGCGTTGTTCTTTGGTCTGTACAATTTTAGGCGTGAACTCCGCTTCCGCGGCAATCCAGGTAATGGTGCCGGTGGTCTCACCGGACTGTCCGCCTTCCGTATCATATTTTACACGCACCGTTGAACCGATTTTTACCGAGGAGAGCTGGCTGCCACCGAGGTAAGCACGTAACTCCATCTTGCCCAAGTCGCCGATCTTATACAGATTTTTTCCCGGCGCAGTGATTTCAGTTTGTTCAGCATATTTGGTAAGCACCGTGCCGTCTGCAGGATTGTAGATGTAACAACGGCGGAGCTGATCGTTGACCTGTTCGATCTGTGCATCCATAGCTTTCATTTCAGCGGCAATACCGGCATTCTGTGATTCAACAGAACTGATTTGCCTTGCGATCACATCAAGCTGACCGTTGACATCATCCAGTTGTTTCTGTGTTGCTGCGCCTTCGCTATACATATTCTGTATGCGCTGCTGTTCAACCTTTGCATTTTTCATCTGCTGATTCAGTACGGCAATCTGTGCGGCGACACCCGGATTTTTTGACCTTATGGCTTCTCTCTGTGCCAGCAGTTGTTTACGTTTCAGATCAAGGGCAACGGTGTCTACGATGCCAACGAGTGAACCTGCTTTCAGTACGGAGCCTTCATTCACATCAAATACGATGAGCGGCCCGGCTGCCTGGGAGGCTACCATGATTTCCGTGGCTTCAAAATTTCCATACGCGTCTGCGGCTTCATTGCCGTTGTTGCAGGAAGATAGCAGAATGATCAGTGCAGGAAGTAACAGGAAGTGCTTCATGATTAGGGTGTAGTTTAATTTTATGCTGACGGCAAATTCTCTTGATTTCTTTCCGGCCGTAAAAACCGCTTTCGGTTGTTGCATTGATTGCTTCATCATTTAACTATTGCCCGATGGTAGTCAGGTAATTTATTTGCGCGTAAATCAGCTGTAATGCATGCGTATTGTAGGTAATCTCCGCAAGGTATTGGGCGTTTACCTGGGTGAGATAATCAGTGACGGTGATGGCGCCGTTGTCGACCTGGTTGGAAGCCGTTTTAGAGATGCTTTTACGCAGCGTAATCAGTTCCTGGTCCTGTGCAATCAGTGTTGTCAGTTTCCGCATTTCTTCCATTTGCTGAATGCTCTGCAGTTTAACATTGATGTCAAGCGCTTCGATCTGCCTGTTGATCATATCCTGTTGAATGGTGTAAATCTGCCGTTCATTTGAAGAGGCATTCCAGTTCCATATATTCCAGCTTATTTTCAGTCCGCCGGTGAAAAAAGGAGCAAACTCCGTATTGAACGGATCAGGGCCGGGAAGTCCGTAGCCAAGTTGTGCAAAGGCACCGGCTTTCGGTGTGGTACTCGTTTTAGTGAGGCTTTTCATTGCTTCCAGGTTCATTTGCTGGTGCTGCAACAGCAGCAGGTCGGGGCGTGTGGCAATGGAATAGGCAGGCATTTCCGGCAGCGGAGCCGGTGTCTGCAGGCGGACCGTAGCAGCATCCAGGGGCTGATTGATGAGCAGCGACAACGACTGCAGATAAGCTGATTTGACGGATACGGCTTCCGTGATCCGCTGATCAGTTCTGAGGATTTCCGCTTTAATCTGCTCTGCATTGCTTTTCAGCGAAGCACCATTTTTCACGGCAACATTCACCTGGTCATATTTTTTCTGCAGGTCATCCCTCGTCAGGTTAAGCTGATCAATAGTTTTATCTCCCAGCAATACGGCAAAGTAGATGAGGTTCACCTGCTGCCGCAGTTTGTACAACTCCACTTCCACCTTTTGCTGATCGGTGAGCAGTGATGCTTCCTGCACTTTTTTATGTCCGCGTGAAATGCCGCCATCATAGATAGTTTCTTTAATGTCGAGCGTTACCTGGTAATGATCTTTGGGGAAGTCAGGAATTTCCTGGCCCGGAATCGAGAATGGAATTTTCAGCACATCAGATTGATAGGTTGCCTGCCCGTTGAGTTCAAAGGCAGGGAGATAGGTTTTGGAGATATTTTCAATGGTGAGGTCATTCGTCTGCTGTAAGAGTTCTTTCTGTTTCAGCAGCGGATAGTTTTGGCGGGCCAGCTGCTGGCAGCCGGCTAAAGTAAGCTGGCCATCGTTTTGCGCCAATGCGTTTGTTGCGGATAGCATGCTGAGCCACATGATTGAAAGAAAGCTGCACAGGATGGACGGGTTGGACTTTTTATTCATTGCCTGTTTATGGATTGAAGAATCATGGAAGGAATTAACTGCTTTCTGATTGCTATGAATTGTTTGAATTCTTTATCACTCATTCCCATCATCTTACAGATCATCGGTTTTGCAGCGAAGGGAAAAATGCAGAGCGAAAGCATATTCACCATCAGCTGTCGGGGATCAACCGGTACAGTGGATTTTTTCTTGATATCATCTGCCAGTTGCTGCATGAATTTTTTATTCCGGCTCACGGCGCCTTTGGGCATAAAAAGCTTTTCAAATTTATCCGGATCCTGATTGATCTCATGTAATACAAATCCGGGCAGGAACGGATTATCCATCAGTACATCCATATAACCGTGTACAAACTGTTCTACTTTGCCGGATAACGGGAGGTCAGGCGAACCCATTAATTCAAATTTTGGTAATAAGCGCTGGAATCCTTCCCTGAATACCGCTTCAAACAGCCGGTTCTTGTTTCTGAAATAGTAATGCAGCAATGCTTTATTGATGCCGGCCGTGTCGGCAATCTCCTGCATGCGCGCACCATGCATGCCGCGTAACAGAAACACTTTACGGGCGGCAGACAGAATTTTCTGTTCGGTAGAGAGGTCGCGGGACGGCATAAGGCAAATTAACCAAATGATTTAACCAAATGGTTAATGCTGCAAAGAAAGGAGGAAAAGCGGACGCCGCAAAATTTTTTTTCAAAAAAATATTTTATTCGTGCAAGGTGAGTTTACGCCGCACAAGGTAAGCTCGTGCTGAATAAACAGCAGGCACCGTATTGTGGGGAATAGAGAGTAACCGGCAAATTATCGTCTTAAATGAATCATCCGTACTATCTGCATTTGCCACAGCATGTAATTGCAGCGTGGAAACTTTACATTTGAGCAATCAGAAACCGACGATATGAAGATTGCCATGGCACAGCAGAATTACCTCATTGGTGACTTTGAGGGCAACAGGAAGAAGATCACCGGCGCGATCAGGCGCGCAAAGGAAATGGGTGCTGACCTCGTGTTATTTTCAGAACTGAGTGTCTGTGGTTATCCACCCCGCGACTTCCTCGAGTTCCGTGATTTTATTGATCAGTGCAAGGCATCCGTTCAGCTAATTGCCCGTGAAGCGGTGGGCATCGCTGTAGTAATCGGTGCACCAACCGTTAACCCTAAGCCGGAGGGAAAAGACCTGTATAACTCAGCTTACTTCCTCTACAATGGTGTCATACAACAGGTAATCAACAAATCGCTGTTGCCGAATTATGATGTATTCGATGAGTATCGTTATTTCGAACCTAACCATGAATTCGGCACATTTGAGTTTATGGGAAGAAAATTGGGGTTCACCGTTTGTGAAGATTTATGGAATGCTGGTATTAATCCGCTTTATGTCACAACACCGGTAGAAAGGATTGCAGCCTTTCAGCCTGATTATATGCTGAACATTTCTGCATCGCCGTTCGATTATCATCATTCACGTGAGCGTATTGATTTGCTGAAGCAAACCGCGAAGAGCTACCGCCTGCCAATCTTCTACTGCAATTGCGTTGGCGCGCAGACGGAACTGATTTTCGATGGTGGATCGGTGGTGATTACGCCGAATGGCGAAGTATTCGATGAGATGGAGTATTACCGCGAGGACCTGAAGCTCTATGACCTGGATGAAGTGATGCATGCCCATGATCTCGGAAACCGCGAGCAACCAAAGGATAAGATCCCGCTCATCTTTCAGACGCTGGTAGTGGGCATCCGTGAATATTTCAACAAGTTGAATTTCAGCAAAGCGATTATTGGCCTGAGCGGTGGCATTGATTCCGCTGTGGTAGCCTGTCTTGCCGTTGAAGCACTCGGAAAGGAAAACGTAAAGGCGTTGATCATGCCATCTCAGTTTTCTACCGGTCATTCGGTGGATGATGCAGTTGAACTGGCCAGCCGCCTTGGCATTTCGTATGAAACACTTCCACTGCATGAAGTATACGACGCAGCATTAAAGGTGCTGACGCCTTTTTTTGATAACAAACCATTTGATGTAACGGAAGAGAACCTGCAGGCACGGATACGTGCCCTGTACCTGATGGCTTTTGCCAATAAACACCATTTTATCTTATTGAATACTTCCAATAAAAGTGAAATGGCGGTTGGATACGGAACCCTTTATGGCGACATGTGCGGCGGACTGGCTGTGCTGGGCGATGTGTATAAAACAGAAGTGTATGAGCTGGTGAAACACATCAACCGCGACAGAAAGCTGATACCGGAAAACATCATCTCAAAGCCTCCGTCGGCTGAACTGCGTCATGGGCAGAAGGATGCTGATTCACTGCCGGATTATCCAATACTCGATAAATTATTGTTTCAATACATTGAAAAGCGAAAGGGGCCAAAAGAACTGATAGATCTGGGTTTTGAAAGGCAACTCGTTAGCCGTGTATTGAAGCTGGTAAATACAAGTGAGCATAAGCGGCATCAGTCGCCGCCGGTATTACGGGTTTCTTCGAAAGCGTTTGGCTCAGGCAGAAGATTGCCGATTGTTGCCAAATACCTGTCGTAAAGAAATTGAAGTTGAAAAACTGTCTTTGTGTAATCATTTTTCATTTAACCGCTTATTAATGCTGCGTATGAGACAAGATCTTAAAGTTGAAAAATCTGTTTTGATAAAAGCTTCCCGTCAAAAGGTATGGCAATGCCTGACGACGCCGGAAATAATCAAGGAATATTTGTTTGGTACGGAAACAGTCACCGACTGGCTAAAGGGCAGTGAAATTGTTTTTCACGGAGAATACAATGGTCAGCAATACCGTGACCATGGACGGATTCTGGATAATATTCCCAGTGAAAAATTAAGCTATAGTTATTGGAGCGGCTTTTCCGGTCTTGAAGACAAACCGGAAAATTATTCAACCATCACCTGCACGCTCACTGCGTCGGGTGACGGGTTGACACAGTTAACCTGGACACAGCAGGGATTTGCCAATGAAGAGGGGCATCATCATACGGAATCGAATATGGATGCCTTTCTCGATCACATCAAAGAAATTGCCGAACGATGAAAGGATGGTGACAGCAAAAATGATTACCGGACGCTTTGCTTTTTTTAACTGCAGTGAGTTCGCGATGAACTGTCCGGTCTTAATCGGCAAAGGCAACATTCTTGAAGTGGGCGAACTGCCAGCTCACTGATTAAATTTACATTGCCGGATATTTATTCAGGTTACTATTTTCCAAGGCATATCACCGGAATATTTTTTAAGCGGTTAGAAAAGCCTTTGTTTTCTCCAATAGGCGCTGCAAAGAAAAGGGGCGGCCTGCCATTTTAATTTCCTTTCACTAATTCAAAGCATCCGTTCACAAAACCGATTTGATACGGCTTGTCACGTCATGATATGTTTGACGAAAATTAATTCAACCACTAAAAAAAACAATCATGAAAAAAATTATCATCCTTTTGGTTCTGTTCTTAACAGGCGGAGCCATACAACAGTCATCAGCGCAAAATACATTTCCTTCATCCGGCGCAGCAGGTATCGGAACCACAACGCCGAATGGTTCTTCATTGCTCGATATCAGCTCAACCTCCAAAGGTGTGCTGTTGCCGCGCATGACAAAGACGCAACGTGATGGAATTGCTGCGCCCACAGAAGGCCTGCTTATTTACCAAACCAACAGTCAGCCCGGCTTTTATTACTATGACGGCAGCAGCTGGAAATCTGTATTGCAGCTGAAGAAAGACCTGTCAAACCTCAATGCAACGGCCATCAATCTTTCATTGGTACCCAATGCTTCGGGAGCGATTGACCTTGGCAGCGATGTCTACAAATGGAGAGATGCTTATGTTACCAATATTAAGTTTGCTGATGGTACCATTCAATCTACTGCCGGTGGTGGCGGTGGTGCAGAAACAGATCCGCAGGTAGGAACCAACACGACCAATTATGTTCCCAAATGGAATGGGTCGGCGCTGGTAACCGGTGTGCTGCAGGATAATGGTACGAATCTCTGGACGGGTTCACCTGCATTCGCCGGCACGCGTGGCAAACTGGATTTGCATAATACCACCACTTCAAAGGGATTAAATATTGAAACTGCGTACAGTACAAGCGGACAGGCAGAAGGTATCCACAGTTTTGTAACTACAGCCAGCACCGGAACCAAATATGGATTTTATAACCAGGTGTGGCAGACTACAGGAACCTCCGGTGTGGTGAATGGCATTTATAATGATATTCAGAATTATGGCACAGGTGTAGGTTATGGTAACCGTACCGTCATGGATTTGCTTGGATCAGGTACAAACTATGGCAATTATACTTCAATGACTTCCGGCGCGTCAGGCACCTTGTACGGTGATTATAAAACGATACAGGGACTCGGCAGTTTGTATGGGCAATACATATCAATTCCGTCCGCTTCCGGCAGTAATACAAAGACTGGTGTGTATGTAAATATTCCCAGCACCACAGGAACGAACTACGGTCTGTTCTCCGTAGTTGACGAGAACAACAGCGGGAGCTATTCGGCATTTCTTTATGGAAAAGTTTATTGCACCGGCAATGTTGGTATTGGCGTAACCAATCCGCAGGCGCAGTTGCATGTTGATTATGGTGAAGATGCTGAACCAACCGGTGGCGGTTACATCATCAGTGGCAGCATGGCTTCTTCCAATATCGCCATCGACAACAATGAAATTATGGCCCGCAACAATGGCGCTGTGTCAAAACTGTATCTGAACAATGACGGCGGCGACATCTCCATGTGTTATGCAGGAGGCAACGTGATGATTGGTGCATCGGTTCCTGCTACCGGATACTTGTTGAGTGTAGATGGAAAGGTTATTTGTGAGGAGCTGAAAGTACAGCTATCGGAGTCGTGGCCTGACTATGTTTTTGATGAAGGCTATTCCATGCCATCCATCAGCGAACTGAAAAAGTTTGTGAGCACCAACAAGCACCTGCCCGGCATTCCGCCTGCTGATGAGATGAAAGAGCAGGGATTATCAGTAGGTGAGATGCAGACGAAGATGATGCAAAAGGTGGAAGAACTTTCACTCTACATCATTCAGCTGCAGGATCAGATTGATGCCTTAAAGCAACAACAGTAAGAGTGTTTCATTTCATACATAAAAAAAAAGATCATGAAAAGGACACTTATGACAACCTGCTTCATCCTGTTACTGATGATGCAGGGCATCCGGGCGCAGCAATTGCAGCGCACTGATTTACTCAACAAAAAATTCAGCCGTTATCTGCATCCTGACAGCAGGCAGGGCTGGATTGAATTCAGGGATGATGCACCTTACACTGCCGCTAATATCTTCAATGAACAGCCTGACCTGATTGGATTGCGCAGCAACCTTGATGAGATGCGCGTCATGAACGAACATACAGATCCGGCCGGCAATGTTCACTTCCGCTATGGGCAGTATTATAAGGGCGTGAGAGTGGAAATGGTGGAACAGCTTGTGCATGAAAAAAAGGGAAGGGCTTACCTGGCCAACGGCGATTTCATAGCTGACCTTGATATGAATGTGCAGCCTGCTATTGACGCATCAACCGCAGTTGCAACTGCCCTGAAAGCAGTGCCGGCAGAAAGATATCTCTGGGAAAACGCAGTAAGCGAAGCAGATTATAAAATAAAAAAGAATGATCCCAATGCCACGTTGCAACCGAAAGCCGAATTGCTGATTGTGAAAGCGGATACCAAAGGCGAAAAGTCCGCGGACAATTATGTACTGGCGTATCGTGTGGCGGTATTTGCCGAAAAGCCATGGACAGCGAAGTATGTTTACATCGATGCGGAATCCGGTGCATTACTCCGGTCCCGCTCACTGGATGTGTTTTGTTCAAACGGTACAGCGCAAACCACCTTCAACGGCACGCAAACCGTGCAGACTAAATTCACAGTTGCTGCCTGTGATTATGATGGTGATACGGAAATTGCCTATTTCTCCTGGGACGATTGTAATCCGGATACGGAAATAAAAAGCTGGTTTGCCGATTCTTTTACCGGTGATGATTACTTCAAATGTGACGCCGACAACAATTGGACAGCGACGGGCAGCAGCAAGATGACAATGACTTCTTTATGGTCAACCAAGAAGGCATATAATTATTACCTGAATGTTCACGGCCATGAGAGCTTTGATGGCAGTGATGGATTGATTGACGTTTTCAGTAACCGGAAATACACCAACACGGATGGCACGCAACACTGTCATAATGCCAACTTCACCAACATCATCGACAACCTGAATTTTGGCGCCGGATGGGATTGTTCATCTGGTACTACAGATGACTTCAACACAGTCGATATCGTTGGGCATGAATACACGCATGGCGTTATTGAGTATGCGCATTTTGATGCTTTGGATTATTCAGATGAGTCCGGAGCGCTGAACGAATCATTTGCTGATATTTTTGGTGAAATGGTGGAGAACTATGTGGAAGGTTCTATTGACTGGAATGTTGGCGGTGATAAATCAGATGGCGGCCTGCGCTCTTTTTCCGATCCCAAGTCACAGGGACAACCGGATACCTACCTGGGTGTGAACTGGGAGAGTGGCAGTGCTGATAACGGCGGCGTGCATACCAACAGCGGCGTGCAGAACCATATCTTCTATCTCCTGGCTGAAGGAGGAAGCGGCACCAATGATCAGGGCTGGGAGTACAACGTAACAGGTATCGGATGGTCCGATGCACGTGATATTGCATGGCAGGCAATGATGAGCTACCTGGATGGCGATGATGGATATGTCACGGCACGCAATGCATGGATTCAGTCGGCTAAGGATTTATTTGGCAGCTGCTCGCAGCAGGTGATTTCAGTAGGAGAAGCGTTTATGGCAGCCGGTATTACGCATTACACTGCCTATAACCTTGCTTCCATGTGCGGCACTTATGCCACCGTAGCATCCATTGATGCCGCCGAAGAAGTGCGCAATGCATCGATCCTGTTTAATAATTTTTTATCCGACTGCAATACTACGGTCAATACCGGAGCAGTTGTGACCGTGGAAAGCGGTAGCATCATTTCGTTCCATCCCGGATTCACGGCACTCAGCGGCAGCTTGTTTACCGCTTTGATTGATCCTTGTGAGAAAAGCGATTATAATCCGGGTGATCTCAAAACGGATCATGATAATGCAGCTGCGTTGAATGAACCTGCCGCCGACCGGGTAGTCAGCATCTATCCAAATCCGGCCGGCAACAATACAACAATTGAGTTTGACTGGAATGACACGCAACCGCTTGATTTGTATGTAACCGATGTAACAGGAAGGGTGATGCAATGGATGCTTCATGACGAGCAGCTTGAAACGCCTCATTATAAAGCTGATGTTAATACAACTGAATTTCCCAATGGCATATACCTGTGTGTTTTGAGATCAGGCGATGCCTCTTACATACAGAAGCTGATTGTACAACATTAGTGTACCATAATCCCGCCGGGCGTTATACTGTCCGGCGGGATTTTCATGTTTTATTGAACAGTTTTTTTCATAATATCTCTTCCTAATTATGATTCACCGGACAGATTGATACAGGAATTTGCTGATCTGATTGCGACGATCAACCTGCAGTTCAAAATGCTGAATTTAATAAAGCCAAAGCTGGAATACTATGCGTATTTTACATGGACAATTTTGTAATTATTTAAATATCGTTCATGAAAAAAATTACGCTGATTATTTTTCTGTTTGCCGGATCATTTGTCCGCGCACAATCATTGCCCATCGACTTTGAGTCAGCCGTCGCTACAGCCGACTTTATCAATTTTGATGGTGGAACTGCCACCGTCATTGCAAATCCTCAATCTTCGGGTAGTAACACCAGTTCAACTGTTGCACAAATCATCCGTAACGGAGGTCAGGTTTGGGCAGGCAGCAAGCTGATCCTGGATAACAATCTTGATTTTTCAACTGCCGGCATCATCACGATGAAAGTGTTTACCGCTGCTCCTGTTGGAACGATTGTAAAATTGAAGTTGGAGAACGGTACCGGCTCAGCAGAGTTTGATGTACCAACAACAGTGGCGAATCAATGGGAAACTTTGTCGTGGAATTTCTCTGGGCAGCCGGCGATTTACAACAACCTGGTTTTTATGTTTGACTTTGGCAATGTAGGCAATGGTTCAGCCGGCTCCGTTTTTCTGTTCGATGATATTCAACAGCTGTATACCGGCGCGCAGATTGATTTACCGGTTAACTTTGAAGGAAGCACCACCAATTACAGCACTACAGATTTTGGAGGCAATGTGTCCGCACTGTCAGCGGATCCGGTTAATGCCGGCAATACAGTGGTGAAGGTGATAAAAACAGCAGGCGCTGCCACATGGGCCGGCACTACCATTGGCACACCGGCAGGCTTCGCCACCAATATTCCATTAACACTAATAGACAGTAAGATGAACGTTCGCGTATGGTCGCCGGCTGCCGGTACGCCGATTCGACTGAAAGTAGAGGATGCCAATGATCCGACACACACCTGCGAAACTGAAGTGAATACCACTGTAACGGCCAATTGGGAAACACTGGTTTTTGATTTTCTTAACCAGGCACCAGGAACTGAATTACTCAGTGTGGGCCTGAGCATGGGCTGGTACTACAATATGGCTTCTCTGTTTTTTAATTTTGGAACTGATGGCACTGCGGCCGGTGAAAAGACTTATTATTTTGATGATGTGGCATTTGGTGAATCGCCGGTTGGGCTTCATGATCCTGCAACTGAAAGAATCGTTGTTTATCCTAATCCTTCCAATAGCAGTTGGATCATTTCCTCCGGTGAAAAAATTTCTTCAATAGCAATTTATGATGCAATGGGTAAAGAGGTTTACAATGTAAGTCCGGGCAGCCGCGAAGTAATCATTGATGCATCAGCATACGCAACAGGAATCTACCTGCTGAGAATGAACACTACATCAGGATCCGGAAATATTAAACTGTTGAAAGACTGATTGTCAACCGTGCAATAATAAATCCGGGTATCTATCTGCCCGGGTTTTTTATTGTCAGTTGGTAAAAATGAAAGAAGGGAAATATGATTGTTACAATTGCCCGGCTTTGAAAAAATACAACATACCTACCGGAGAAAGAAATCATGCCCGTTGTTGGTAGCGGAATTCTCTCCAATGTAAACAGTGAATTTTCCCGGTTCAGCACCCCACGTCATATCCTGCCTGTAAAAGGATAACATTTCATTATTAATAGTGAAGGAAACGGTTTTTGATTCTCCTGCTTTCAGCATTATTTTTTGAAAACCTTTCAGCTCCCTCACCGGCCTTGTGGTACTGCCAACCCAGTCGCGGATATACAGTTGCACCACTTCTTCACCATCGCGGCCTCCGGTGTTGCTGACCTTCACTGAAGCGGTTACAATACCATCACTGTTTATTGTTGAATGGTCTACTTCCACCGTTTCATATTTGAAAGTGGTATAGCTTAATCCATATCCAAAAGGAAACAGCGGTGAATTTTCCACGTCGCGGTATTTTGAACGGTAGACACGTTCAGTAGCCGGTTCATTGTATGCTCCGGAATAAGGCCTGCCGGTTTGTTTGGTGTAATAGTAAACAGGCACCTGGCCAACGCTGCGTGGAAATGAAACCGGTAACCTTCCGGATGGATTGTAATCTCCAAAAATCACCGCTGCCACGGCGTGGCCTGTTTCTGATCCGAGTGTCCAGCAGGCAAGCACGGACGGAGACTTGTCTTCTAAAAAGCTCAGGTCGAGCGGCCGGCCATGAAACACACATACGATCACTTGTTTTCCCGTAGCCATCATCGCCTTTACGAGTTGTTCCTGTACGCCCGGAAGGCGGATATCTGACCGGCTGCCGGCTTCGCCATTCATCACCGCTGACTCACCAACGGCAAGGATAATCACCTCTGCCTGCTGTGCAATTTTTCTTGCTTCACGGAATCCGCTCGTATCACTGCTATAGAAGTCGCAACCTTTTGCAATCATGACTTTGCTGTTCGCACCAGCTGTTTCTTTTATGCCTTCAGCCACTGATACTACATCTTTTGCTTCTCCAAAAAATGCCCAGCAGCCGTTTTGTTCGGCTTTATCTTCTGCCAGCGGACCAATCAGTGCAATGCTTTTAACTGATTTGTTCAAAGGCAGGATACCGGATGAGTTCTGCAGCAGCACGATGGATTTTTTTGCAATGTCAAGCGCAGCGGCCCGGTTTTCCTTGGATAGAATTTCAGTGGCTTCCCTTTTTTCATCGCCATACTGATATGGATTTTCAAACAATCCGAGGTCATACTTTAGTGCCAGTGTGCGGCGCACGGCGTTATCGACAAACACAATATCAACACTGCCGTTCTTCACCAGTTCCGGTAGTTCCTTAATGTAGATGTCGGCCATCATGTCCATATCCACACCTGTTTTGATTGCCAGTTTACCAGCTTCTTTCCGGTCGGCTACATTTCCATGTGAAATCATTTCTTCAATCGACTGCCAGTCAGAAACCACGAGGCCTTCAAAGTTCCATTCCTTACGCAGCACTTCTTTTAACAAGAATGGATTGCCTGATGCAGGTACTCCATCCAGTTCATTGAAGGAAGTCATGATGGTAGCAGCACCGGCCTGCAATCCCGCTTTGTAGGGCGGCAGATAGGTTTCGCGCAACCGCCTTTCCGACATATCAACTGTGTTGTAATCACGGCCACCTTCCGGCGCTCCATAGGCAGCAAAATGTTTGATACAAGCAGCAATTGTATTCGCATCTTTCAGGTTACCCTGGAAACCTTTTACGCGTGCGGCGGCAATCAGGCCGCCGAGAAAAGGATCTTCACCTGCACCCTCGGCAATACGGCCCCAGCGTGCATCATGTGTGATATCAGCCATGGGAGCAAAGGTCCAGTTGATGCCGGAAGCACTGGCCTCAATGGCTGCAACGCGGGCCGACTTTTCGATGGCTGCAAGGTCCCAGCTCGCCGCCTCGCCCAGCGGAATGGGAGTAATCGTTTTATAGCCATGAATGATGTCGGCACCGATGAGTAATGGAATGCCAAGCCTCGATTCTTTCACCGCCACTTCCTGAAGATGACGGATGTTTTTAGCGCCGTTGGTATTGAATATGCCGGTTATTCTTCCTTTGCGGATGGCTTCATCATAGTCAGACACGTTCACATCAGCAGTAGCGGCCGGACCGGTTAATATACTGCCAACAACAAAATTTAACTGGCCGCATTTTTCCTCCAATGTCATTTTTGAAAGCAGCGATTCAATAAACTCATCTTTTGCTGAAACGGTTAGCGGGTTTTTATTTTCCGGTGTACGCTGACCTGAACACAATATTAAAAGGAGCAACAAGCCACCCGGATGCAAAGTGTATTTTTTATAATTCATCGGTTGTGATTTTATTACCATCTTTTTGAAAACACCAGCCGGCACATTGCTCAGGCGCCGCCCGTATCAGCACGTTTCATACGCACGGACAGCCCGATCATTCCCTGTCATGAAATAATGTACAGGTATCTTATATTTTCTGAAATACTCTGATGTAATCTACCAGCATTTGCTGCGGGAAAATTGTTGTAGCATCCGGGTAGCCAGGCCAGTTGCCACCGACTGCAATGTTGAAAATGACAAAGAAGGGTTCATTGAATGGATAAATGGCACCAACCTGTGCCTTGGTAGCCTGGAAGTAGGAGATGTCATCCACCAGTATCTGAATATTATCCTCTGACCATACCAGTGAAAACACATGATACTTTTCAGAGAAATCACCTGAGGGCAATGTGTAGGTGCCTGTCAGCTTTGTGCTTTGTGTAGCGCCCTGCGGTCCGAAATGAATGGTTCCGTTAACTTCAGCCGGCAGGCTTCCGATAATTTCCATGATATCAATCTCACCGCAATTGGGCCATCCTGTCTGATCAATCTTTGAACCCAGCATCCACAGTGCAGGCCAGATGCCTTGCCCTTTGGGTAGAACGGCACGTATATCAACTCTGCCAAATGTGAACGATTGCTTGTTTTTTGTAAGCAGCCTTGCTGAAGTATATTCACTGCCCTGGTAATTTTCTTTTCTTGCTTCTATCACCAGGTTACCATTGGAAACAAATGAGTTGTTTGGGCTATTAGTGTAATACTGTGACTCATTGTTTCCCCATCCGTTGTTACCGATGTCGTAACCCCAGATTGTATTATCAATGGCTGTGCCGCTGAATTCATCTTTCCAGAGACTGACATAACCCGCATAGCTTTCGGGTGTGATATAACCGTCAAGCGGCACATACACATAAGTGTCATCGTTACGGATGGTTCCGGTTCCTTTATCTGTATTAAGTGTGGCGTTTACAGGATCGGACAGTACCACGTCAAATTGTTTATCGGGCTGCTTCACCGTATCTCCAATCACCACAATACTGATGGTGGCTTCCGTGCTGTTGGCAGGAATCGTTATGCTGCCATTCTGCATCTCGTAATCTATTCCTGCTAAGGCGGTATTGTCTTTCGTCATAAAATTTACAGTAACATCTTTGTCGGTTGCCTTGCTTAAGTTTATTTTAAAAGGAAAGGTGGCGACGGCATCTCCTTCGAAGAGCGTGACACTGTTAATAGAAACGGTAGGCAATGTCGGGAGTGGGGCCTCTGTATTCTTGTCGCCGCAAGAAGCGCAGATGAACAAAGAAAGGACGAGCAACATGTTTTTCATCTTCGGGTTAATTTAATTTTTGTTATCCGCGTTTGGAAAAATTACCTGCGGCAAATACTATTTGGGAACGAAAGTGAATTGCCAGAAGCCAGGACCAAAATTAATAAGCACCACGAGTCTGCTTTCTGTTAATTCTTTGATCTGATAGGTGATGCTGCTCTGAGGTGTTGTTACTTCCATCCCGTTGGCTACTTTGTACAGCGCTAAAAACACACCCGGCCCGCTGAGGGTCAGTTCCGTTTCATTAACGACGAAACTGTTGATGTTGGAGTTCCAGTCGCTGTATTGAGGCGGCCATGCAGATGATGGCTGGCATCCAGGAGCGCATCCTAAATCTGCAGGTGTAACATTGCCGGAGTTATCAGTGTCGGCCCAAAAATCACCTTTGTTGTCATAAGAAAAAGTTCCGTCTAAGCTGAAGCTGTACTCATCGTTAAACATGCAGCTGCGGACGCCGACATCAGAGAGGCCGGTCTGATACCATACCGTTGTGAAGTCTGCATCCGGCCCCACTTTCAGTGCGCCTGCCGCCGGTTCAAGTACCCATGTTTTGGTGCTGCAGGAGGTGAGCAACTGGAGATTGCCAAAGCATGCATTGGGATCATCCTGGTCAATCGTTACCTGTTTGGAAGCAGTTCCAAAGCCACCGGCATTGAATGACTGTAATGTAACTGTGTATGTTCCCTGGTAAGGATAGTAAGCGGTCACTACGGATGAATCCGCTTTTTCACCATTGCCCAGATCCCATTTATGCAGGAAAGCGCCCGGTGTCTGATCCACCAATAACAACCTGTTAGGATCACTGGTAGTCTGTACGTCAAAGGCAGCGGCTGGCGGAACAGGCAATTCGGTAACTTTTTCTTTATTGCATGCGGTCATGTTGAGCAGGGTTGCAAGCAGGAAGCTGCAGGAAATCAGTTTTTTCATGGTCACCAACGTCTTATTATTTTTAGAAAATGAATGTTGTGATGAATAAAGGTTGTTTTATTGAAACACTTTAGTAACCCTGGTTTTGAACCATTGCTCCCTGCGAGATATCAATTTCCTGCTGGGGGATTGGTAAATATTCATGCTTGTTAGGCTGGAATCCAAGTGGTCCTAAAACCGTCACTGCTTTATTGGTCCTGATCAGATCCCAAAAGCGCAACCCTTCTGTGGCCAGTTCGAGGCGGCGTTCTGTGGCAATATCATCGAGTAATGCAGCACCGCTGGAAACCCTGTCGGGCAAGCCAACACGGTTTCGAACCTGGTTCAGGTAGAATTTTGCTTTTCCTTCGTCGCCCGACCTGGCAAAAGCTTCTGCAGCCATCAGCATCACATCCGCCAACCGGATCTCTTTGATATTGTATCCCCAGTTGAGAGCAGGCTCACCGGACGTGGCTTTAAACTCCTGCAGCGGCGCATACTTGTTAATAAAGTAATCCGTATTCTGATAACTTGCCGTATAGGATGCACCGGCATTTTTTAATGCGTTGCCGTCAATAATGGTTGCGGCAAAACGAGGATCATCTTTCATAAAATCAACGAGGTCTTCGGTGATCGGGCAAAAGCTCCAACCGTTTGCATAATCAGGTCCTACAAAATCGCGGATACCGAAAAACTGAACATTATAATTTCCTTCCGTGAAATTGTTAAAGTTTTCGTAGCCGCCATGTTGATTATCGGAGTGAACAATTTCATAAACAGACTCAACACCGAATTTATTATCCGGTTTGAAGATGTCGGCATAGTTGGATTCCAGCGCATAGATGCCGGAAGTGATGACATCTTCGAGTAAAGCAGCCGCCTCTGCCATCCTTGCATTATCATTTTGAAACAATATTACTTTTCCGAGCAGGGCTTTAGCCGCGCCTTTGGTGATGCGCCCGAGTTCATCAGGAGAAACTGTTTCGGGAAGCTGCGATTCATTCACTGCAGCCTGCAAGTCGGCTTCAATCTGCGCATAAATAGCTGCCGGCGTGGTCTGCTTTTGATTATATATTTCATCCGCACCCAGCGTTTTTGTGATGAGCGGAATGTTGCCAAACAGCCGCACCTGGTCGAAGTAAAAATAAGCTCGCAGGAATTTCACTTCGGCGATGTAGCGCGCCTTTTTCTCCGGTGTCAGGTCCTTGATATCAGGATTTTCCATTTTTTCCAGTATCAGGTTGGCGCGGTAAATGCCTGTGTAATTTTTATTCCATAATCCACGCTGGGGCCCGAGAAACGGATCGAGCGTGAAGTTGTCCCAGGCCACCCAGTTTGGCTGATCCGATGCATCGCTGCCTCCTGCATAGCAATCGTCGGAGGCGGCGTTGAGTAATCCCAGTTTCATGGTCCAGCCATTGGTGCCGCCCCATTGTGTTACATCATACACTGCCACAACACCTTCAAAAATCTCTTCATCCGTCTGGTAGAAATTGGATTCGAGCTGTGTGCCGATAGGTTCCAGCTCCAGGAAACTTTTGCTGCAAGACATCAGCGAAAGTATCACCAGGGAGAACATCAGGATTTTGTTATTGAGATATTTCATTTTGCTAACTTTTTTAGAAGTGATTTCAAATGCAGAAAGACTAAAATGTGATATTACCACCGATGAGGAACGACGTCGCCTGTGGATAGACGCCCCGGTCCACTCCAAAACTGCTGCCGCCGATTTCAGGATCGAATCCATCATATTTTGTGATGGTGCCAATGTTGTTTCCTGAAATATAAACCCGTACTTTTTTGATGCCGGCTTTTGAAGTGATTTCCAGTGGCAGGGTATAACCCAGTTGTAAGGTGCGGATGCGGAAGAAGGATGCATCTTTCACATAAAAATCAGAGGAACTGCTGAAGTTCTTGTTAGGGTCATTCATCACCAGGTGCGGATAGGCATCTGAAGTGCCTTCTCCCGTCCAGCGGTCGAGTGCATCAGTCGTCATGTTGGCCATTTGCAGATCAAACCTGCGGGTGGCATCAAATACCTGCACACCGGCTACACCTTGTCCGAATAAAAGAATGTCAAAGCCTTTCCAGCTTGCTCCAACAGTGAACCCATACACTAAGTCAGGAACCGGGTCACCGATTTTTGTACGGTCGTCTGCATCAATAATGCCGTCACTATTGATATCAACGAACCTGAAGTCGCCGGGCGTTGCGTCCGGTTGAAGGAGCATGCCATCGTTACCCACGTAGCTGTTGATTTCGTCCTGGTTCTGAAAGATGCCGTCAGTCTGATAACCAAAAAAATAACCAAATGGCTCACCCACTGAGGTGCGTGTGATTTCCAAAGCCTGCGGACTGAATGTTTGTCCGACAATATATTCTTTGTCAGGACCAAGGTCTGTTACAACATTTGTAAAGTGCGACAGGTTACCGCTTATATCCAGCGCCACTTCCCCGATTTTTTTGGAGTAGCCTAATTCAAATTCAATTCCTTTGTTTTCCATCGATGCAATATTGCCAACCGGTCCGGCATTGCCTACATAACCCGGCACTGCAATGTCCAGCAACATGCCGCTGGTTTTTTTGATGAACCAGTCAAAGGTCAGCGTGAAGTCTTTGAATATTCTTGCATCAAAACCGAAATTGGTCTGCTTCGTCTCTTCCCAGCGAAGGTCAGGATTGGCCAGTGCATTAGGTGTGGAACCGTTGATGAGTGATTCGTCAACACCGAAAGTATAATTGCGGAAGCCGCCAATGGTGGAGACAAAGCGAAAATCGCCGATCTTATCATTACCGTTTATGCCCCATGAGCCCCTGATCTTTAAGAAATTGATATAGTCATTATACTTTAAGAATTCTTCCTCTGTAACCACCCATCCTGCGGATACGGATGGAAAAGTTCCATAGCGATAATTCTCGCCAAATTTGGGTGATCCATCCACCCTGAAAAGCGCAGAGAAAAGATATTTACCTGCATAGTCATAAGTGATTCGGCCGAGGTAGGAAACCAGTGCACCTTCATATTCATAACCGCCAAAGCCCTGATTTTCGGGGGAAACGGCATACAACAGTGAAGCATTTGAAATATCATCAGCGGGAATGTCCTGCACAGAACCACTGAGGCCTTCGCCCTGGTTATGTTCTGCCACCATGCCGGCGAGGAAATTGAAGTTGTGTTTTTCAAGGAATGTTTTCTGGTAAGAAATAGTGTTATCCCAGTTCCAATACACACCGCGGTTTTGTGAACGGGCATACCGGTTAATATCGAGCCGGTTGGAGGCATTCAGGTAATAGACGGGTGAAAAGCTTTCGGCGCCCCAGTACGCAAAGTCAACACCATAAGCGCTACGGTATTTGAATCCTTTGAAAGGCATCAACTCAAGAAATACATTTCCTGCAATCTTATCACCCCAGCCATTGCTTTGGTTCACTTTAATGGCTGCAACAGGATTTACAATTTCCGATGTTACGTAGGGAGAAATGCCATAGGGCTGTCCGTTATCATCGAGCACCACGGCAAAATTTTGAAATATATTGCTGTTCAATACATCGGGCCTTGTTTCAATCAGCGGCGTGATGGGATCGATGTTGATGGCGCGTCCGAGCGGTGAACCATATTCGGTATTGTCCGGAACACCCTGGCCGTTATTACGGGTATATCCCAGCGTATGCCCTACCGTGATGTATTTACTGATATTATGTGTGCCATTGAACCTAACGGAGTAACGTTGAAAACTGGACTGGCTGGAGGATACGATACCGGTCTGATCGAAATAGCTGAAGGAACCATAATACAATGATTTACCTGATCCTGCCGAGATGCTGAGATCATGATTCTGAACAGGTGCATTTTTTTCAAACACTGCATCCTGCCAGTCTGTGCCTTCCCCTAGAGAATCAGGATTGGAAAACAATACATCGCCACCTGCTGCTACCGATGATTCATTCATGAGGATGGCATATTGCGTAGCATTCAGCAGGGAGAGTTTTTTTGTTGGATTTTGTATTCCATAATAACTGTTCAATGACACTTCCATCATGTCTTTCTTGCCTTTTTTGGTAGTAACCAGGATGACGCCGTTAGCCGACCTTGCACCATAAATTGCTGCAGAGGCTGCATCTTTCAGCACCTCAATACTTTCAATATCGCCCTGGTTCAGGTAGTCAATGCCACCATTAATCGGTACGCCGTCTACCACATAGAGCGGATTGGAGTCGTTAATGGATGTTGTGCCGCGCACCCTTACCGTAGCCGCAGCGCCGGGTGAGCCGGAGCTGGAAGTAACCCAAACACCGGAGGTTCTGCCCTGCAGCGATTGCTCAATGCGCATGACGGGCATACTTTCAAGATCATCGCCGCGCACTTTTGAAATGGCGCCGGTGGTTACACTTTTCTTCTGCGTACCATAACCCACTACTACAATTTCATTAAGCAGGTCTTCATTTTGCAGCGAAACATTGATGGTGGACTGATTACCTACGGCTATTTCCTGGTCTTTATGGCCGACATAGGAAAATAGGAGTATGGATGATTTGCCTGCCACGTTAATGGCAAAATCTCCATTTTCATCGGAGACTACTCCATTCTGTGTTCCTTTTTCTACGATGACTGCACCGATCAGCGGGCCGGCTCCATCAGATACTGTGCCGGTAACAGCCATGGTGCCTTGTGCCTTTACTAATGAACTGCTCAGCCATAAGAGCAGTATGATGCCGAGCTTCAATGATTTTATCATGGTGGGTTATCTTACTTTAACCGGCCTGATCAGGGTGGGAAAAATTTCCCACCCTTCAGGCTCAGCAATGATGAAGGAATCTTAAAGTATGCAGCTTAATGGCGTACGATCACTTTTTGTGACTGTATCTGGTTACCCGAAAGGATTGTAACCTGGTATAACCCTGCCGGCATTGCATGCACCGGAATAGTTGTAAGCTGAAGTTCAATGGTGCCATTGTAAACAACCTGACCCAGCATGTTCGACATGGTAAGCGTGGTTTTCTTTGCCGAAGAAATATTATTCATCTGAATATTAATGCCGGCATCAGCCACGGTAGGGTATGCACTGAAAAGATTGCTGACAGGCTGAATATCCTGGATACCTGTTGACAGCTTATGGAAATATACATTGTCTACATAAACGGTACTGCCTCCGGCAACATAAATTAATTGTGCCAGGTGTGACCGTGATGCCAGACCGGTGAACTGTGAAAGCGGAATATCAAAACTGATCCAGCTACCGGTAACGATAGCCGGCGAGGTGGTTGCATTAAAATCCAGCTGTTGTTCGGTATCATCTCCGCCGCCAAAAACACCATCGGCACCGAAATCAACCAACTTCATACCAAAGGTGGTGGCATCCGGTGTCCAGATGTCAGTATGGAAATAAGACATGTTGGTAGCATCAATGGTCTGTGAAGTGAATTCGATACCACAAAACACAAGGCTGCTGTATTTTTTCACAGAGTCATTGGTGCCGATCACATAGTTGCTGAGGTCGGCAGCATCCCAGGAAGCTGACCAGGTATCCACAGTTACATTGTTATAAGCATTGCTGAACAGGGAAATTACGTCGGACTGTATTGCTGTGGGAGCAGGCGCAGAGGATGTTGGTTCTGGTGCAGAGGTTCCGCCACTATGGAAGTAAACATTGTCAATAAAGGCAGTGTTACTTTCAGAAACATAGAGCAGTTGTGCAACATGTTGCCTGGAAGTCATGCCGGCAAAAAGGGAAAGCGGGATATCAAAACTGATCCAGCTGTTGGTAGTTACGGCAGGTGAAGTAGTGGCATCGAAAGTGAGTTCCTGTTCGGTATCATCTCCACCACCATAAGCGCCATCGGCACCGAAATCAACAAGTTTGATTCTGAAGATGCTTGCATCAGGCGTCCACAGGTCAGTATGAAAATGTGTCATATTGGTGGCATCAATAGTCTGAGAGGTGAATTCAATACCACAATACTGAAGGTTGCTGTACTTTTTTACTGAATCACTTGTGCCGATTACATAATTACTGAGGTCGGCAGCATCCCAGACTGCAGACCATGTGTCAACAGTGACATTGCTGTATGCATTGCTGAAAAGGGAGATGACATTGGCCGCAGGCTGCGTGGGGGTTGGGGCAGAGGAAGTGGGATCACTCGCCCTGGCGATCTGCAAAGAGAAACTGCTTAAGCAGCAAATAATCAGGAAAGCTTTTGTAATGATTTTTTCCATGTTTTTGAGTTTAGAGATGATGAACAAAAAGGACGTAAAAAGGTTGAGGCGAATGTAAATCAGACAGGCACCCTTAACCTAATTGAGTGGCCGGACAAATGCTGGACAGCTTGAAATTTTTGCGAAAGCAGTAAATATTTGTGCAGAATTGAACTCTTAAACAGCTTATTTGACTAATCAGATGACTCTTAAATAGGCTCCGAGATCATCTTCAGCGGTCAGTCCCAGGTGTTTCTTTAACCTGTAACGGCTTTTCTCCACGCCCTGAACAGATATATTCAGTAAAGCGGCCATTTCTTTGTTGCTCATATTGAGCCTGGTGAGAGCACACATTCGCAGATCATTTTGCGTGAGGGAGGGATGTTTCCTGAGCAATTCGGTAATAAAGTTCTGGTTCACCTGGTCGAAATAGGTAGTGAATTGTTCCCAGCTTTTTTCACCTTCAATTTCAGTACTGAGCATTGACTTCAGACTTTTTATCAGCCGGCTGGCCTTCTCCTGGTCTGAAGCAGTTTGAATTTCTTCCAGTTTTTCTTTCACGCCGATCAGGATTTCATTTTTATGCGCGGCCTGCACAGCGTTGGACATCAGTTCAGCGCTCTTCGACTTAATTTCCACTTCCAGCTTTTCGTTCTGGAGTTGCAAAATGGTCTGTTCTGATACGAGGTTTTCATTTGTAAGGGCAAGAATGGACCGTTCTGATTCCAATACCTTTTGTTTCAAAGTCATTTCCCGCCGAGTGGTATAGATGCGGAGTGCCAGCCATACAAGTGCAGCCATCAACAACAGTACGATAGTCTTGAACCACCATGTTTGCCAGTACGGCGGGGCGATAATTACTTTCATGATTTTCTCATCACTCCATATTCCTATGCTGTTGGTTCCTTTCACCCTGAAAAAATAGGTGCCGGGATCGAGATTGGTATAAGTCACCACCCGCTGATCGCTTGACGTGTTGCGCCAGCCGCGGTCAAAGCCGTCCATTTTAAAAGCATATTGACTCTTGAACGGTTCAGTGTAATCCAGCGCTGCAAATTCAAATGAGAATACATTGTCGTAATAGGATAAATGAATCTCTGAAACTTCCTGCAGGCTTTGGCTTAAGATGGTGCGGCCATCAGCCAACAGACCGACCGGTACCGATTTATTAAATATCCTGAAATCGGTGAAGGCGACGGATGGTTTGGTTTCGTAGATCCGGACATCATCAGTATGAATAAATGTTAATCCGTTAATGCCACCAAAATAAATGGTACGGTTCGCAGCTGCTAAAATCGCCGCCTGGTTAAATTGGTTGGCGGTGATAAAAGGATTATGATGAAAATCAAAATTCAGACACTTCTTTGTTGCCGGCTCAAAGCGGGTGATGCCTTTAAACGTACTGAGCCATAGATAACCGTCGCTGTCTTCCACAATCCCCATGATCGCATTCGAAATCAAACCGTCTTCCATGGTAAAGTGCGCAAACTCATTCTTGCCTTGCCACAGGTTAAGCCCTCCGCTTTCCGTTCCCACCCATATCCTGTTTTTACTGTCCTGAAAAATGCATCTTATATCGTTGGCCGAAAGACTTTTGTCTTTTGCCTGTTCGTGTACAAAGTGCCTGAAATGCCCGGTGTTTTTATCGAGAAGATTAAGTCCATCCGTTGCCGTTCCAATCCAGACTTCCGATTGCCGGTCAACCAGCACCGTCATCACGTCATCGCTGGTGATGCTGAAAGTGTCGTTTGAATGATGGCGGTATCTTTTAAAAAGTCCGGTTTCCGGGTCGAAGAGATTCACGCCTCCGCCAATAATTCCGATCCATAACTTTCCATCCTCTCCTTCAGTAATGGACCATACATTGTTGCCGCTTAAACTCATTGTATCGGCGGCATTCGCACGATAATGACAGAAGGTGCCCGACTTACGGTCATAATAACTAAGCCCGTCATTGAAGTATCCCAGCCAAAGCCGGTTGTGGCTGTCTTCCAATATTGTTTTCACCACGTTGCCGTAGCCCGCAGGATGGTTGGGTATGGCCTGCATTACCTTGTCTTTTTTATCCAGTATAAAAAGGCCTCCGCCATCAGAGCCAATGAAGATGGAACCATCTATTGATTCGCATAAGCTCAACACAGATTGTGTTGTCGGTTCCGCACTTTTAATTCCGGTGAGCGATATGGTCTCAAACCATGTTTTGTGGATTTTATTCACGTTCACTCCGCCGTTGTAAGTGCCAATCCAGACATTTTGATCACGGTCGATACATACATTGTACAATGCATTTGTGTTTAATGATTTCTGTCCCGGATTGCTTTTGTAAATGGAAAACTGCTGCGTTGACGGATCAAGTATGTTCAGTCCGCCACCATCGGTCGCCAATAGTAAATGGCCCTGTTTGTTTTCTGCAATACCCATGATGTTGTTGGAAGCAAGCCCGTTCTCCATCGTAAACCGTTGCAGCTTGTCGGAAGCAAGATCAAGCTGATACAATCCAGAACCTTCCGTGCCAATCCATAAGTGACCTTTGTCATCTGCATGCATTGTCTTACGGAAACTTTCAAAATCCGTATCGCCGCTGACCGATGAATGCAACTTTACAAAATCATTGCTTTTTTCATCGTAATAATAAATGCCTTTGCCGCTGGCGCCAATCCATACTTTACCAGTCTTATCAATGATTATTTTTGAAATGGCATTATCAGTTAACTGGCTGTTTGATTTATCGAAGTGCCTTGATGTATGTGTTTTTGGGTCGTAAATCAATAAACCATTGTCGATGGTTCCGATCCATATACAGCCGGAATGATCTTCGCATAAGGTATTGATCCAGCTTTTGGAAATGGTTTGCAGAGCCGGCTCACTTTTAAGATTTAAAAATGTACCGGTTCTGTTGTCGCGAAAATTGATGCCATTGCCGCGTGTGCCTGCCCATAAGTTGCCATGGCTGTCCTGCAGCAGGCAATGAATGCTTTTCCCGAGAAAGCCTGCAGTATCCGGTTCCTGTTGCCTGATGACCTGGCATGTATATCCGTCAAATCGAACAAGTCCATCCTGTGTACCAAACCACATCAGTCCGTTTCTGTCCTGCGCAATGCAATAAACAGTGTTATGCGGCAGTCCTTCTGAAATGGTCAGGTATTCAAAGTGCGGTACTTCCGACTGAGCGAAAATGGCATGCCCTGGTAAACAATAACTGAAAATTATCAGGAATGGGAATAATCGTTTCATCAGTTCCATCAGCGTTCTCAAATGTTGAATATAAGCTATTGCGCCTGATTATTTAATGCAGGCACGTTATTATTCAATTGTTGCTGCCATGAGCGGTTCGGCGACAAATTGCGATAAAGAAAGTAAAATATTTGCCGCATGGATTTTTTACTAAATTTCACAATTGATAATAAAATCAAATCTAAAAATGAAGACCTTCACTATCATTTTGCTGTTGCTGTCATTCTCCGGAACAGCATTCTCACAATCTTACACTTGGGCTGCCGCCAAGAATATCAGTTGTTGTTCATCCGTCAACGGATTTGCTTTTGACAATAGCGGCAACATGTTTGTTGCAGGAACTTTTTATGGTGATAACTATGTCGGCGGAAACTATATCACATCCACCACTCCATTCAAATACAACAGCTTTGTGGCCAAGACCAGTAAGAGTGGCGCTGTGCTTTGGGTGAAGACAATCGGCAGCAATGAAAGTTCAACCGTGCAGAGAATCGCAGCAGATGGTGCGGGCAATGTGTTTTTATGCGGATACTACCAGGCAGACCTCGTATATGATGGAAATACTTTGCCTTGTACAGGTCAAAATGATGCCTTCATCCTGAAAATCAATAACAGCGGAAACCTGCAGTGGTGGGATCACACTATTGGAACAGGATCAGAGTTCTTTTATGATGTGGCGGTAAACCCTGCCGGTGATGCTTACGTAACCGGCAAATTTGCCGGATCCATGAATGTGCAGGGGGTGTATTATTTTGGTTCACCTGCAACGGTGTATGATATGTGCGTGATAAAGTATAACGGAGGCACCGGTGCATTGTCATGGGCACGACAGACCAATAGCCAGTTTGGGGGCAATTCATCCGGCAACCGGATTGCTGTTGATGGTTTGGGCAATACGTATGTGCTTGGCAATTTCGGCGAAGGATACACCACGTTTGGCGATTACACGATCTACGGTACGTTCAACGATTATTTTGTTTCACGTTTTGATGAGTCAAGCAATTTTATTTATACCAGCGATGTAGGTGATCTGCCCAATGGCTATATCTGTAATATTGATGCCGATGTGGCGGGAAATATTTATCTCGCGGGTAATTTCGGCGGCTTCGCGCCATTTACTGCCACTATCAGCGGCACAACGGTCACTTCACCGGGCAACGCTGAAATATTTATTGCCAAGTATAATGCTGACTATGTGATGCAATGGCTGCGAACCGGTGGCGGCGCTTCGACCGGTGATTTTGCAAATGATCTTGCGGTAGCAAATGATGGTGACGCCTATATCGCATTTACATCAGGCGCCACAGTAACGTTTGGAACGGTAAGCGCCACTACTGCCCATCCCGGATCCAATGAGATTGCACTGGTGAAATATAACAATAACGGCACGGAGCAATGGGCAACAGTTAACGGCGGTAAAAATTATGATGCCGTCAGTTGCCTCGATATCTATCAGAAAAAGAAATTCGCCGGCATTGCCGGCATCGGCGGGTCAGCCATGTATTTTGATGCCATCAAAGTGAACAAATCAAATTTGTATGTGGCACGCCTCGCCGATCCACAGTTGCGCGTGGTGGATGATGCGACGGAGGCCGTTGCCATTTCCGTATATCCGAATCCCGCTGCCGGTTATGTATTCATACAGGGCCTTCCCGCCAACAGCCATGTGGAAATATTTGATATGAAAGCAAGAAAAGTCTTCAGTGAAGAAGCCGGCGGTGAGTTGCTTAAAGTGCAAACCACAGATTTTCCGGCAGGGTTATATTTTGTTTCGGTTACCGGTGAAGGCAGGCATTCCGTGTTGAAAGTAGTGATTAGTGAGTAGTGAGTAGCGAGTATTGAATATTGATTATTGAGTGTTGAATATTGAGTGTTCAATATTCAATATTCAATAATCAATAATCAATATTCAATATCCAATATCCAATATTCAATATCCAATATCCAATATCCAATAATCAATAATCAATATCCAATATTCAATATTCAATATTCAATATTCAATATTCAATATCCACCATTCACTTTTCACCCTACATCCTTCAAATCAATATCACTGCTCAATTAACGACTTCATACACCACCACTGCCTGTGATTTGTTTTTAAGCTTCACGGGTCCAATCAGCCTGCAATTAAATGACTGTTTCACTTTCTCATAGCAGGCTTCATTAATCAGGATCTGGCTGACGCCGGCTGCTGACTGCAGTCTTTGTGCCGTATTTACCGCATCACCTATCACCGTATAATCCAGGCGTTTGATAGTAGCCGATCCGATATTGCCGGAGATCATTTCGCCGCTGTTAATGCCAATAGAAACTTTTGCGGAGAAGTTATCACCTGCTGCAGGCAGTGCTTCTATCTTGTCGCGAATGGAGAGACAGGCATCGATCGCACGGTCGAGGTGATAAGCACCTTTAAAAACCGCCATCACACAGTCGCCGATAAATTTATCAATGATGCCATTCTGTGCAATAATTTCTTTTGCCATCAGGTCAAAGTAACGGTTCAACAGCGACACGACTACGTCCGGTGTCTCTTTCTCACTGATGGAAGTGAAGCTGCAGATATCCACGAATGCGACGGTGGCCTCCACTGTTTCATTCGCCATCAGCGATGCTTCGTACTCGATGCTGCCCATGAACTTCAGCACATTTTCATCCACGTACATCTTGAGGATATTGTTTTCTTTAATAGCCTCCAATGTTTTCCTGATCTGATTCACATGCTGAATGGTTTTCTCCATGGTCAGTTCCAGGTCTTCAAAATTCACGGGTTTGGTCACGAAGTCAAAGGCGCCGCGGTTCATGGCAGTGCGTATATTATCCATATCGCCATACGCCGATACCATCACGGCTTTGATCAGCGGGCAATCTTCACTGAGCCTCGAGAGCAAGGTCAACCCATCCATCTCAGGCATATTGATATCAAGCAGAATGACCGACACATCAGGATGCTGCTGAATCTTTATCAGCGCATCTTTGCCGTTGATGGCGAAAACAAATTCATATTTTTTCTCTCTTATCTTCTGGCGGAACTTCTGCTTGATGAGCACTTCCAGGTCCGCTTCATCATCTGCAACCAGTATTTTTGTCATAGGATTCTGGATTTCAGTTTTTGCTTTAGTGCAGTGAAGTCTAACGGTTTCGTGAGGAAATCATCAGCCCCCAGTTTCATCGCCTGCCGGTAGTTTTCCTCATCACCATAGGCGGTAATGATCATCACCACAGGTGGTGGCGTGGCATACTTTTGTTTGATCTGTTTCAGCAATTCCAGTCCGCTCATGCCGGGCATATTAATATCCGAAAGGATCAGCACCGCCTCGTGGTGATGCTGCCGGAGATAATCAAGCGCTTCTTCCCCGGAGAAGCTGAAGGCGAACTCCATCTGGTGCTCCCGGATTTCTTTCCTGAAGCGCTGCTCGAAAAGAAGTTGTATGTCATGCTCATCGTCGACCACCAGGATTTTCATGCAGCTGTTATTTTTTTAAATGGGTAAAACAATAGTGAAGGTAGTGCCTGATCCTTCTTCTGTTTGCACTTTCAGTTCTCCACCGTGTCCTTTCGTGATGATGTCATACGAGATCGAAAGCCCTAAGCCGGTACCCTGCCCTGTTGGCTTCGTAGTGAAAAAGGGCTGAAATATTTTATCCATGACCTGTTGTGGTATGCCATTACCATTATCACTGATGCTGATCTCGGCATTGCTGCCGTTCTTCCTCGTAGTAACAGACACGATGGGCTCAAAGGAAGACGCCTGAGGCGTGTTGCCCGGCAGTTTCTTTTTTTCCATAACGGCATAAAATGCATTAGTCAGCATATTGAGAATCACGCGGCCGATGTCTTGCGGAATGATATTGATCTTGCCCAGCGACGGATCGAAGTCGGTCTTCAGGGTGGCATTAAATGATTTGTCCTTTGCCCGCAGGCCATGGTAAGCAAGCCGCAGGTACTCATCCGCCAGTGCATTAATGTCTGTCAGCTCTTTCTTGCCGGTGCTTGCGCGGGAATGTTGCAGCATGCCTTTTACAATGGCATCGGCGCGCCTGCCATGATGAATAATCTTTTCAAGATTCTGACTGACATCGTCGGCCAGCGCTATCGCCTCACTCGTATGGCCATTGGCCAGTTCATTTTTCATTTCGGTAAGCAGCTCATTGCTTACTTCCGAAAAGTTATTCACGAAGTTTAATGGGTTTTGTATCTCATGGGCGATACCGGCGGTAAGTTCACCCAGCGATGCCATTTTTTCCGATTGTATCAGCTGGTTTTGCGTGCTGCGCAGTTCCGTGAGTGTTTTTTGCAGCTCTTCTTTCTGACCGGTCAGTTCTGCAGTACGTTCAGCCACCAATCCTTCCAGCTCCACTTTCCGTATTGCTATGGCCCTGTTCAGTTCATCTTCCTGGTGCCGCTTGATCCGTTCCTTCTCCTGCGCCTTTTGCATCCTGTTCTGACTGAACAATATGGCGGCCATCCAGATCAGCATCAGCGATCGCACGTTGTTGAAATACGTTATCCATTGATTATAAAAATCATTACTGATGATTTCCACCAGGTGGCCGGCAACCATTACTGCCACCACGGGTATAAAAGCCCATACGAACATCCGCAACGGGCGCAGTTCCTTTTGCACGAGGCAGAACGTGATGATGGCGATGAGTAAAATATCCCAGACCAGCTTGACATACAGGCTTGAATCGAAAAGAAACTGAGCTACGAAAAGGATGGATGAAAAGTAGAGGTTCGCTGTAAAAATGATCTCCCACGTTTTCTTTTTATTGACCGAGGCAAATTTCCTGAGCCGTTGTGAAAGAAGCATGCTCACCAGCAGCGGTAATAAAGTAACAGGCATGCGCGACGTGTTAGTGATGTTTAAAATTACAAGGTTATTGTAAACCTTGTAAACTCATTTTCTTTCGTATCCACCTTCAGTTCACCACCATGGCCATTGGTAATGATGTCGTATGACAGGGACAAGCCGAGGCCTGTTCCCTGCCCGGATGGCTTGGTGGTGAAAAAGGGTTGAAAAATCTTATCGATTATTTTCTGTGGTATGCCATTGCCGTTATCCGTAACGGAAATCACCGTTTTGCCATCCTGCTTACGGGTACTCACCGTAACAGTGGGTTCATAGTTCACGGCGCCTGATTTCTTCTTCTCATTTACAGCGTAAAAAGCATTGGTGAGGAGGTTCAGTATCACCCTGCCGAAATCCTGCGGATTCACGATGATACTGCCGGCTGACGGGTCAAAATCAGTTTTCATGACAGCATTGAAGGTCTTATCTTTTGCTCTTAAACCATGATAGCTTAAGCGCAGGAATTCGTCGCACAGAGCATTGATGTCGGTTAATTCTTTAACGCCATTGCTGCTGCGTGAATGTTGCAGCATTCCCTTCACAATGGCATCAGCCCGTTTGCCATGGTGGATTATCTTTTGTTCATTGTCCGCAATGTCATTGGCTATCACTTTTGCTTCGTCATAATTTCCCTGTTCAATTTCCCGCTGCATTTCATCAATCAGTTCTTTGTTTACTTCAGAAAAATTATTGACGAAGTTGAGCGGGTTCTGAATTTCATGCGCAATGCCTGCGGTGAGCTCACCGAGTGATGCCATCTTCTCCGCATGAACAAGCTGTGCCTGTGTCGCTTTCAGCGTGCTGTGAGCGTTTTCCAAAGCATGGTAGGCATCCTGCAGTTCTGCCGCTTTCTGCAGTTCCGCTTCCTTACGGGCATTTTCTATTTCGAGCTCCATCGTTTTTCGCATCTGCGACTCGAGCGTCCGTTGTGTACCGGCAATGCGCTGCGAGAGATAAACGGACATGGACAGCAGTACCGGCAGCAAACCTGTTATATACAGCAGTGTGTACCAAAACTGAATTGAAAAATTTCCGGTTACCATTACCACAAGCAATACTAACAGGCTGAGACAAAATGAACCAAACCCAATGCCGATGATCCATGCTCCATCCATTTTTTTACGGATGGCCATTACCACAATCCTGAGCATTTCGGCAATCGACACGACGAACAGGAAAAGGGAAACCCAGGCAAACAGGTAAAACCATGATACAATGGCTAATGCCGTTGCCGCGCTGAAAATGATGTAAAACCGGACCGGTATTTTTTTGTAGAAAAGAGAATAGAGAAACAATAAGCCGGCAACAGGCATCAGGGCAACGTAAGGAACCATCATTCTTTGCAGCAACAATCCCAGTTCAGCATTGCGGTTGGCAATCGATTCATGCTCGATGATTCCCCATACGGCCATTACAGCGGCAAAAAGGGAAAAATAAAGGTTGCTTTTTTCCCGCCGGTAAAACAGGAACAGCAACAGGTGTATTAACATGAATGTGAAGGGTACGGCAATAACCAGCGCCTCAATCACCTTGAAGAAACGTTGGTTACTGATGATGGTTTTGTTTACAATGTCAGGATCTCCGATTGCCAGCTTAAAGCCCAATTCATCGAGGTTAGGCGGCTTGTTGTGTAAGACATTGTAACCGGTATAATGAATAGCAACAAGCTGATCTGTTTTGTGGAAGACTACGCTGCCAGGAGCCTGCGTCAGGGCGAAATAGCCCACTTCATCGGCAGCTGAAGTACCGATATGACCATGACTGTATAATAATTTACCGTTGATGTAAAGCTCTGACGCACCATGATGCAGCACTGTCACTGCAAGTGCTTTATTGAGTAGGGCTGAATCAACTACCAGGTGTAAGCGGAACCAGCCGCCGCCGTGCCATCCTGATGCGGGTAAGCTGTCAGCAGGTAATGTTGAATTAACCAGCTCCCAGCCTGTATCATCAACAGCCGGACCCGCATACGCTGCCGGCGGCATGCCGGCGCTGTCACGTTTGTATTTCCAGATATTGACTATCTCAGCATATCCGTTATTAAAAAGTGTGATCTCATGGAAAAGACTGTCGGAAAGAAAAAAGACATTCTGCCGGTCTCCCGCACGCAGGCTGAAGGAGATGAAACAAGTCGTGAAAACCAGTAGTATGAATTTACGTTTCATCGAAAAAAAAGCGTTAATTCAACAGGGAAATGGATGGTAAAATAGCAGTAAATGCTGAACCATTAACCGCCTGCTTCAACTTTTCATGGAAGTGGCTTTTCACGCTTTATGATGCTGACCATAAGAGGATGAATCTATCTACAGGTGATCGTTCTGCTTCAGCTACAGCCGGGCAGACAGTTGTTATGCGTCGCGTTGAATTGGTATCAAACTGCAGAGGCGTATAACTAAATCTTGCGAAAGTGTCAGCAATGTGCTTTCATTTTTGATTCGTGAAATTCGGAATCCGTTAACCGGTAACCATCCAACGACTGGTTTTGATGTTGTATTTACTGTGCCTTCTTCAAAAAAAACGGCAGGTTCACTGCCGTTTTTCTCAAACTAAAATGCTACAATTATTACTTCATAAATTTCGAACTCCACCTTTGGTTATCGCGGGCAACTGCGGATATGAAGTAGTTACCGGAAGTCAGCTCCTTCACATCAATCGTTTGCATCGGTTCCGTGATCATGACTGATAGCAGCATTCTGCCATAAACATCATAGATCATGCAGATAAGCGGGAATGCAGCGTCATTGCTGAAAGAAATATGCAACTGATCATCAACCGGGTTTGGATAAATTTTTATACCGGTCTGCATCGCTGATTCCGTCAGCTTCGCAGGGTTAGTTTTAAATCCTATGCTGGCTGAGAAATCAGAGCTTACATTGGGTGAATTGCTGCAGATGGTTTTCACCTTCCAGTAATAGTTGGTATTGGGTGCCAGACCATTCAATGTAAATGAGTTAGTGTTAGCAGTGGTAGTAAGCCACGGGTTATTTCCGGAGACCTTATAACTCACTTTATATTTAATCGCCCCGTTCATGGCATTCCAGTTGAAGGTGGCAGACGTAGTGGTGACATTTGTTGTAAGTAATCCGTCCGGAACTAAGCAAGGCGCAGGATTCACTGTGATAAAACCTGACTTCGTGATGCTGCCTGCTCCTACAGCATTGCCTGCGGTCAGCGTCACATCATAGGTGCCTGCAGTATTATAGACAACAGATGGATTTTGCAGGTTGGATGCCGCAGGTGTTCCGCCGGTAAAAGTCCATGACCAATAAGAAGGTGAATTGGTGCTCAGATCGGTGAAATCCACCGTCTGACCGGCAGTGATGTTGGTTATACTGGCACTGAAAGCAGCTACTGGACTCAGCGTTCCAAGTATGTCAACCCGTTTGGTGGTGGGTGAAGCTGGATAACCGTAAGCAATTGTTCCTCCGGCAAAGTAACCCTTATTACCGCAAACGAGTGCAGCCAGGTTGCTTCTTCCAATGGAGAGATAATCGGTGGTCCAGGTAGAAGTTGCCGGATCATACACTTGTACGAGATTGGAATAGGTGGTTGTAGCCGATATATAGCCTCCGGCACAATACAGCTTGTCATTAATCACACTCATCGAAAAAGCGGATAGTGCAACAGGCATGTAGATTGTGCTCCAGCTATCTGCCGCAGTGTTGCATATATCTATTTCATTTTCCACCGGATCAAAGTAACCACCGCCAAAATATGCATTGGAACCAATCACGGCAGATTTCATGGCGTACCTGGCCGTGGGCAACATAGAAGTGGTCCATACATCGGAAGCGACATCATATATATCCACATTTTTTACATTGCCGGTAGTGCCGGAACCGCCGGCAAAAATTATTTTGCTGCCTACAACAGCGACGGCCATATTTTCCCGTTTGATTGAGAGTGTGGCCTTCGTCCATGTACCGGTTGAAGCATCATAAATGTCTGCTGCATTGGAGGGTATGACATTGTAGCTCATATCCCAAAACCAGCCACCGGCAAAAACTATTTTGTTTCCGGCAGCGCCAACCGAAATATTCGTGCGTGCTTTGGAAAGTTTGCCTGTTGTTCTGGCACCGCTTGTTGCATCAAAAATATCGGCTGTAGCATACATGTATACAGGTCCGCCAATATCAGTTCTGCCGGTTCCACCCGCGAATACAACTTTATTTCCGGCAGCACCGGCACCGCCCACTTCGCGGTTTTTTGTCAGGTAGAGTGTGGTCCAGCTGTCTGTCGAAGCGTTATACACATCAACATTTTTGGAATATTGCGGATCGGCGAAAGAACCGTATTTGCCGCCACCGAGGTACACTTTTTCCCCATAGCTGACCACTCTTATCTGTGGCCGCGAAAATGACAAAAGACCTGTTGTGTGTATGTTGCTGGTTGCATCGAAGATGTCCCAGGTACCGCCATTGGTGAAAACTGCTTTGCCTGTTGTTGCTGCGCTGTAAGGATACAACCCCGTATTGCTCAGCGAATCAATGGTCCACTGCGCAGAAGCACCTGCCGCTATCAGCATGCTGAAGATGAATACTACAATTTTTGTTTTCATGGAATAAAATTTTTGATGAATGTTGAGAGGAAAGTCAATACAAAAGTAGCTCGCCTGATTGTGGAGGATCATGACTTTCGTCATCCGGGAAAATGATGAAGATCAAACCGCTTTATGAAGTTGTCTGTAGCACAACACGCTATGAATCTTAATTAATTGATAAGTCTGCATACTGCGCCATTGCAAGAGATAGAATAGGAATCATCATTGTATATCCGCGGCGGCAGGACATCCTGGATTCAAGAGTAAACGATCGTTATTGGCCGCATGAGCCGCCTGTTATTTTTTCAGCGCAATATGCATGACCTCTCCCTGGCTGTATGGATTATTGATTGCAAGCAGATAGTTGATTGTAGCGTTGAGGTCACAGAGATTGAAGGTGTCGGTTACTACCTGTTGAGCATTAAAATGAGGGCCGGCTGCCAGCAATGAAATATGACGGCATCCTTCGCAGCTGTCACCATGGCTGATGAATCCATTTTTCCATCCTTCACTGTGCCGCCCGTGATCATTGGTAATGATGAGATCGGTGGTGCCACTATAAAATGAATCAGACTGCAGAAACTCATCAATCACTTTTATGTATCCGTCTGTTTGCTGAATGCCGCTGATATAACCTTCCCAGTCATTCTTATGCGCACTGTAGTCCGGTTCTCTAAACTCTATCAGTACGAGTCGCGGATGATACTGCTTCATTAACTGCAGCGTATGATTCAGTGTAATGGTATCTTCGCGATAGCCAGTTGTAAGTCCCGCTACGCCGCAATCGGTTGATGGGTTGTATTGCTGATGAAAGGCGTCATCGTTACAGTCCGCCAGTACTTCCAGTTTGTCTTTGGAAGTGATGATCCATGCATCGTTTTTTGATGCGCCTGTTTGTTTCAGCCAATATTGAAAAAAGGAAGGGAAGCCCGGCAACTGCAATCCTGTATTTTCTATTGATTCCTTTACGCCGGTTAACAGCTGATCATGGCCGGCAGTGGTGTAAGTGATGCTGTCATTTATAAAATGAGTGAAGAATGCGCCCCTTGGTTTTAAGATGCCGGCCTGATAAGGAATGTGTTGCTGGGTTAATTCGCCCCACGTTTCCGTATAACGCGGTCCGTCTATCACTACAACAATGATGTTGTTGCCGGCCGATTCAGGTACCGCAACTTCATAAGTGCAACCCGATGACAGGATGGCCGTGAAATAAAGTAGAGCAAAAATTTTATGATAGCAGTACATCTGTGTTTTCCGGAAGTGTTGAAGCGCTGATTCCCGCTGATGTAACCTTTCGGTAATCAATGCGCAGGTATATTAACTCCAACAAGATACATATTGCCGCGAATATCCTGCAACCATCTGTCTGCAGAAACTACTGCCTGCCTGTTGAAAATACAGGCAGCCATGAAAGTGAAGGCTTGCCGCTAATCAGTCCATATACTCTTCACGGAATATATTTTGAGGTTTTAAATATTGATGTTGCCGGCACCTGAAATTTGAAGATCAGTATAGTTGCCGGAATGGAAAAGCAGGTTGGTCATTGAATACCTTCCATTGTTTAACAAAATTTCCATCGATGATTTATCAAGGATTATCCGGCAATGCTGCTGATTCTTTTACAAAAAGCGTATCGCTGAAACATAATCGAAAGTCAGCTATGGTGCCATCGCTCAGCTCGTCAGGATCTCTTCGCCCTGCCTGTCATAAAAGTGATACTCCATGATGCTGATATTATCACTGGAGTCGAGATGGATCCATTGCCGGTATTTGAAAAACCATTTCATCCTGATAGAAGGCAATCCCTGCCGGATAAACGCTTCCAGGTAAGGATGTACCAGCAAGGTGATTTTGCGCTGACTGTTTTTGGTGATCAGGTGGTCGATGTTTTTCTGAATATCGTCCATCACCAAAATGGAAGGCCCGATTTTGCCGGTACCGCCGCATGCCGGGCAGTCTTCATCGGTTACGATGGTGACCTGTGGCTTCACCCGCTGACGGGTTATCTGCAGAATGCCGAAGCGGCTCAGTGGTAGAATGGTATGACGTGCCTTATCCAGCTTCATCATATCAGTCATCTTCTTATTCAGCAACCTCTTGTTTTCCGGGCTTCTCACATCAATGAAATCAATTACAATGATGCCGCCGATATCGCGCAGCCGCAGTTGACGGGCAATTTCTTCCGCTGCTTCCATGTTGACCGTCATGGCATTGGCTTCCTGTGTGTCATCACCGGCCATCTTATGACCGCTGTTCACATCAATCACGTGCAGTGCTTCCGTATGTTCAATCACCAGGTAGGCACCGCTTTTCAGGTTAACGGTTTTTCCGAAAGCGACTTTAATCTGCTTGGTAATATCATACTGATCAAAGATGGGTGTACGGCCTGAATAGAGCTGCACGATGTTCTCTTTTTCCGGTGCGATGCGGCCGATATAGTTCCTTATTTCCTGGAACATCTCTTTCGAATTCACCATGATGCGGTTGAAAGAAGGATTGAGCATATCACGCAGCAGGGTGGAGGTCTTGCTCATCTCACTCATCACTTTCTTTGGTGCCTCCGCACCTTTCAGTTCGGAGGTGAGCTGTTTCCACTTTTCCGTGAGGTGCGTCATGTCTTCATGCAGTTCCTGCACCGATTTGCCTTCGGCCAGCGTGCGTACAATCACGCCAAAATTTTTAGGCCGTATACTTTCCATCAGCCGGCTCAGCCGCTTTCTTTCTTCAGGCGAGTTAATCTTTTTGGAAATACTGATGGTATTTATGAATGGGATCAGCACGATAAAACGGCCCGGCAATGAAATGTCGCATGACAACCGGTGGCCTTTCGTGGAAATGGGTTCTTTGGTAATCTGAACCAGCAACGGAACTCTTTTCGAAATGGTGTTGGCGATCTTGCCGGTTTTCTGCGTTTCCGGTTCCAGTTTAAAATCATTCAGGTCGGGAGGCATTGCGCCTTCCTGTGCCAGCCTGGTAAATTTCTGTGCAGACCTGATTTGCGGGCCAAGGTCAGAATAATGGAGGAAGCCATTTTTCGGTTGCCCTATATCCACAAAGGCGGCATTCAGGCCGGGCAATATCTTACCGACCTTGGCGAGAATAACATCGCCTATTGCGATATTCTGGTTCAGTTTCTCCTGGTGAAGCTCCACCAGTACCTTATCCTCCAGCAACGCAATCTCTACTCCGTTTGCTCCGGAGTCAATAATTAATTCCCTGTTCACGACACCACAATTAAAGGTGATTCCCTTGCGGGAAATGTGCCATGCAGCATATCAAAAAGAAATCAGCATAACCTTGTCTGTGCAGTCAGCAGCACGACAGGCAAACGGGTGCAATACAACTGCGCAGTTGACGCGAAAAGCGATCATGGCTGAAACTGGTCGCTATCCATTCATCACGGGATTTGGTGACGGCTGACAGAAGGCAGTGTGATTACGGCGGTTAAAAAATTCCGGGTATGCCGGCGCTGCACCTGTTCATGCAGCTGGATATGCTGCACACGGGCTGTAGCACTGTCTGAATGGTATGGCATGCCGGGAAAGTCTTGATGGAAGAGTTGCCGGGAATGATGTACTGATAATCCGGTTATTGCAGTGGTGGTTTGAATCCTGAAAAGCCGGCAAACGGCAGATACTCTTCCCGCAAAAAACTGCAGCAAAGAAATCTATCGTGACTTCTTCTTATGACGGTTTTTGCGCAAGCGTTTTTTCCGCTTGTGGGTAGCCATTTTATGTCTTTTTCTTTTCTTACCTGATGGCATTGTTTATTAATTTTTTATTTGGTTAATATATGAATCTATCTGAGCGCGAAAGTCGTCATCTTTTACCAGCGACTTGCACGTTTCCAGTGCTTTAATGGCATCTTCCTTTCTGCCCAGGGCGCGATAAGCCTCTGCCAGGTGAAAATAGGCTTCGGCATTACCCGGATCGGTCTTAACAAGGTGCTCCAGGCGGGCAACGGCCTTATCGTATTGACCGGAAACAACGGATAGCCGGCCCAATATAAGGTTCATGTCTTTGTTGTCGGGATCCTTCTTCTCAACGGCTTTCAGCAAAGTTACCCCTTGCATAATCTGACCCTGTCCGTCAACATAACAGATGGCCTCGCGTACGGGATAGGTCATGTTGGAAGAATCCAGCTTGCGTAACTGGTCGTAGCACCGGATGGCTTCCTGCACGGCATACATCCTCACAAGTGAATCTGCTGCCGTGGGGAAACCCATGAAAAACCGGTCGGCAGCCGCTTCCCAGAGTTTGATATCGTTATTAATGGCAGCAGCGTCTGCATAGTATCTGCCGGCAACAATGATGTTCCCGGTTTTGGTCCAGTCGTCGCCCAGACTTTGCAGCGCTTTTACCTTTTCTGTCTCACCGCGCACTTTTTCCAGGCTCAGGGCGGCCATGGCTACGGAATCACGCAGCTTTTCCGGCAAGGTGGTCATGGCTTTATCGAGGATAGACTGGAAATCAATGGTAGAACTGCCGGAACTGGCCATAGCTTCCATGGCGCCCGGCATCGCTGCTTCCGGTTTCTTTGGCGCTTTGGTAATGCCAAAAACGTAGAGCACCGCTACCAGAGCGGCACCTGTTAACAGCAGAATAATTTGTTGAATTCTCAAAACATCCTATTTTTTCGCAGGAACAGCACTTTTCACCTTATCCATGAAGGTTTTTGCAGGCTTGAAGGCGGGAATAAAATGTTCCGGGATGATAATGGCTTCGTTTTTCTTGATGTTGCGCCCTATTTTCTGCCTGCGTTTCTTGACAATAAAGCTTCCGAAGCCACGCACATAGATATTTTCGCCCTGCTTCAGCGATTCTTTTATTTCCTTGAAAAAAGACTCCAGTGTTACCAATACATCAACTTTGGCGATACCGGTTTTATCTGAAATCTTTGTTATCAAATCCGCTTTTCTCATGGAGTAATTTGATTTATAACTGACTAACTATTAATTGGTTTTGTAAAAGTTAAGGGCGCAAATTTCGAAAAAAAATCTGAACGGGGAAGAATAAGTTCAATTTTAAGTGACACCCCGCCTTTTTTCGGGTTGGGGAAGGGTTGCGGTGGCGGAATTGGGTTGCATTCCTTTGCCTTGGCTGCCGATCGGTGGGTTGCTGCTGCTTTGCATGAGGCTTCCCGGTTACCGGGAACAGTTGATTGGTGCATTCTTGGTCTATTCCTCTCTCAAGCCATTGCTTAGACCAACGTCATCCATTGTATGGCAATTAGCAGAAACGGCAGCACATTCATGATAAAAAAATAGCATGTAATTGTTATTTATGTATATCTTGAGGAAGAAGATCTGCGAGGCGCAAATGGCCGGTTACAAACTGTTATGACAAAAAGTGAAACTTCCGGTTGTCTGTTACTTCGCATATCCGGGTAGCGGTAGTGTGGAAAAGCAAGAGGTTGGGAGGATGGGGGTGCGATTATACAGGTGCTATCAGCCATTTTAACGCTCCGAATGAACTGTAGTGATAATACCAGAATGAAAAAAACAAAAACTATATGCAAATGAAAAAAATATTTCTTTTTGGATTTTTATTTCTCTTGATTCCGTTTTTATTATTTTCTCAAATAAATATTGAATTGTCCAACGGACATTGTTTAATAAATGGCGTTGAGTTAAGTGTTGATCCAAAATTAAATGAAATTCAAGATCGCATTAATTCTCCCGGAGAATACTGGGATGGCTTCTTTTATAGCAATACGAAAAATAACTCCCGACACATCGGTTTCACATATACGGATGAAGGAATTCGGGTGGCAAGATATCCTGCATCGCATTCTAATGGTTATTCTATTCCTGAGCGCCTGGAATTATTTATCTTTTATCAAAAGCCAGCAAAAGGTCCTAAAAAAACATTTACCGGCACTCTTAAAATAAATGGAATCAACATTGATGAATCTTTTGCAGAAGCCAATTTACCATCTTTAAATTTTAAAGATACTATCTTATATTATAGTGACCTGATCGGGGTAAATTTCAGTTTTAGCGATAAGAATAAGACCATAGCAGATATTTCCTTCGTGTTTTGGCCCTTTCCTCTTGCACTCTGTTCGCCCTTGGCTTATGGAGATTTCAGGACTACCATTCTTAAAAAATATATTGCCGATAATCCAAACGGGAAATATGCATTGCAGGCAAATAATACATTGGATAGTCTTTCAATTGTTGATAGTCGGACAAGCAAAATAGCCGTTGGAATGTCAATTGATGATCTGTATGATTTTATGCAAAAGTTTTTAGGATATCCTGATCAGAAGTTAATTGCAGAAGGACACAGCAAATATTCAGTAGATCAGGGTAGGTTCATGATTATAAATTCAGTCAATGAAGCCAAGCCGGATGAAAAAGTTATCATTAAGTTTAATACTTATGATTTTGTATTTATGAATAGACAATTAATTGAATACCCTGCATCAATTAAATAGTTTAATGAAATTAAAATAACATTTATGAAAAATTTTTTTCCCTGCATTGTTTTCTGCTTTTTGTGTAACAATATTTATTGCCAAAACAATCAAGCTGAGATAAAAGCAACCAAATTATACGAAGGAGAAAAAAAATCGCCTGCTGAAGTTGCGATAATATGTAAGGGAATTGATTATTGTCCAGAAGGAATGAATTCAATAAAATTTGGCGGCCATTTTAAAACCTATATTCAGGACTCGTTAAAAACCAAGGTTCGAATAATAACAATCAAAAATAATAAATGTGTTGCTGTGCTCCCGGGTAAAACGGATATCTGTTTACAGGTTGACATGATGGCGGGTGTTGTCATGAATGGAACTACATTAACCTATAAGATAATCTGCCTGACCTTCCAGGCCGAAAAAGGCCATAGATATACCCTTGATGCCTGTACCGGTATTAATTATGGTGCATGGATTGTAGATGAAACCACAAGCAGAATAGTGGAAGCTGAAGGTAATATACCCAATGAATTTTTTACTGCAAACCCCTCAGTTATGAAATAGAAAAAATCAGCCCGCTAATAGATTCAGCGAACAATTAATGTGTATAATAATACATCTAACAATCTTTAATGCGGACTTAAAGGGGATAATCATTTTCTCAACAGCAAAACGGCTGATAATTGTATGATTAAAGAAAAGAAAAAGGAAGGGCGTTGTTCGGTAATCAAACAGTTGAGCTACTAATAAACCATGTAGGTAAACGAACTGTCGTGCTTCTGATCCCTTTTTTTTGTACTTGTTTAATCTGTAATCTTTTCTTCGTTGGCGGTTGTTGTAACAAACAGCGCGGCAAACAGACAACTGAAAAACTAAAAAAATGAGCAACAACAAAATTGTGCCTTGCATTTGGTTGACCGCAGACAGAGGACAACTTTCAAATGTCATTGCGTATTACAAAAAAGTATTTGACAATAAAATTCAATCAGGACACATTATTCCGCTTGGACAAACACCAAGCGGCAATACAGAAATGTGCGAAGTGGAAATATTCGGACAGAAATATTCGCTGATGAGCACCGAAAGTGAACATCACCCGCTAAATGATGCCATTTCATTTATGATTAACTGCGATGACCAAAAGGAAATCGACCACTTTTGGGACTACTTTACACAAGAAGGAACTGAATCGCAATGCGGATGGTGCATTGACAAATACGGACTTCGCTGGCAAATCATTCCGAAAAACTTGCGTGAATTAATGAGTAAACCTGATTCTTGGGAAATAATGATGAAGCAGAAAAAAATTTTCATTGAAGAGTATTTGAAATAAAAGACGAACAACACAACCGGCGCAAGTCTATGAATAGCCTGGAGCAGGGGAAGACAGTACCTTGCGTCAGCATCCGGCTTTTTCAGCCATAGTTGCTTTATTTGAAGCGACACAGTTTGTTGGTCGGTGCCTCGCTCAAGCCCCCGCTAAGACCAATAACGGCGGAAAACTTTGCCAAAGTTTGTTCTGATTTGGCAGGACATAGATTAGTTGTGCTTCAAGCTTAAATTACTTTTTAACCACGGATGAAGATTGAACCTTATTTGAGTAGAATAACAATCTATCCGGTTAAATCGCTGGATGGGATGGAACTGCAAAATGCAGTCATTTCTGATGGCGGCTGTCTTTTGCATGACAGAGAATATGCAATGAGCGATGATGCAGGAAATTTTATTATTGGAAAATCAAATCACCTGGTTCATGCATTACGATCTATGGTTGATTTTGAAAAGGAAATTATTTCGTTTCGTTCTATATCTGAAAAAAGTTGGAGAGATTTCCACCTGCAAAAAGAAAAATTAGCTATACAATCCTTCTTGTCAGACTATTTTGGTGTAAAGACTTTATTTCTACAGAATAAACAGGGTCGTTTTATGGACATCCCTGATATAAGCGGTGTTACAGTACTTTCCAGTTCAAGTTTAAAAGAAGTTTCATCATGGTTTGATAATATGGATTTATCGGAAACCAGGAAGCGCTTCAGGGCAACGATAGAAATCGAGGATGTGCCTGCTTTTTGGGAAGATCATTTATTCTCCGGAGAAGGAAAGGGAATCGAATTTAAAGTTGGCGATGTTACGATGATTGGCATGAGCCCCCGTGCAAGGTGTGTTGTCCCGACACGTAATCCGGAAACCGGCGAAGTGTTACATGGCTTCCCAAAAATATTTTCAAGACGACGTGCTTATACTCTTCCTCAATGGTCAACTCTTGATGAATACGGCCATCACTATTACCTGACGGTTAATTGTTACATTCCGGCAACAGAAATTGGGAAAAAGATTGAAATCGGAAACGGTATAAAAATAATTGGAGAGAAGGTGTTTTTTTGAATCATCTTTTTTTTTTAATCATCGTGTGGCCCTGGTGGCTGCTGCTGTCTTGTATTCTAACACGTCTGCTTTCTGCCTCTCTAACCCGCAACTAGCGCAAGTAGTATGAGAGCCTCATATGCTGGGAGAATTGAGCGGCAATCTGTGTTGCTATATTTTTGTTGCACTTGTATAAATGAATAGACCTGTGAACAGGAAATATATATCCCACAGTGCTTGCTGCAGGATAATCATTGAACTGAATTGATTGCAACAGACAGGATTGAACAAAAGGTAGTTTATATTCGTCAAAGACCTGTTGAAGCTCGGGTTGGTATTCCGGGCTGGAGATTAACTTTATACCTGCGTTGCAGACTATGCTATCGAAAAAGGCTTGATAAAAATTGAAGGGCTTTGGTGATGGAATTGACGGGCACAAGTCTTCCTTCCATTTGAGTTCTGCAAAGAGTTGTAGCGGTCTGGAGTTGCCGACTGTGTAGCGCTTCACAATAACTGCCATCGAAAGGCTCCGGCTTATGATTTGGCATTTTAAAATGACATCTAAACAATAATGGAAAATGTGCAGGTATACATCTCCCTTTCATTCGGATTAACAGTAATCGGGACAATTATTTGGTTCTACATTGCATCCGGATCAAAAGCTTTCTTGCTTGTGGCAATCGGGTGGACAATTATACAATCTGTGATTGCGCTTAGTAGAATTTACCAGGACACACAAGCCATGCCGCCAAGACTGATGTTGTTTGGAATTTTCCCGGCTTTGGCGTCTATTGCATGCACTTTTATGACATCAAAAGGCAGAAGGTTTATAGACAATATTAACTTACAAACGCTGACATATTTCCACAGCATTCGCATACCGGTAGAATTTGTTTTGGCTTCGCTTTTTCATCAAGGCCTTGTATCTGTGTTTATGACATTTGAGGGGACAAACTTTGACTTGTTTTCCGGTATTACTGCGCCTATTGTTGGCTATTTGGTTTTTCGGACAACCGGCCAAAACAAAAAGCTCTTGTTGCTATGGAATATCATTTGCCTGTTGCTTCTGCTAAACGTGGTTATTACGGCGATATTTGCATTTCCATCACCATTCCAGATGTTAGCATTTGACCAGCCGAACGTTGCTATTTTATATTTTCCATTCAATCTATTACCTGCAATTGTTGTCCCGACAGTTTTATTTGGACACTTGGTAGCAATCAGACAGCTCACAAAGGGCAATTGAAACCAAAGAATAAAAACACAACATAGCGGCACTTACCCTAAAGGTGGGATACATAGTTCGCAGACGCATTTGCGAAAACTGAAAGTTCAACTCTCCGAATGAAGTTTGATGCTGAAAATCTATCTTACAGGTAGAGGCAAACCATTGGCTGCAGTTCTATCCAACACATTCAACTGAGAAATCGGCACTTGCCCCCTCAAAAATTTTAATCGGATTAATTTTATATACGTAAATAAAATGGCAAAAAAATAGCAAAATGAGCAAGAGCAAAAGAGATTGGATCAAAGCAACAGGACTTTTAAGGGCGGCATCGTTAATGCCTTACAACGGTTTACAGCTACAAGAAGTTGGCGATTTCGGAGCACAAAACTTTCAACTTGCACTGAATTTGAATAGAGGCACAAAGCTTCATTTAACCACTGGAATGCCAATTTCTTGTAGGTGCTGTTGGCAGTAGTGTTTACCTTGTTAGCATCATCAAGTCAATTTTTTAGTTACGCACCTAACAAAAAGGTTATTTTGCTATCGTAATATACTATTCTGATAAATCTGCATTACTTATAAATTCATAATCAGTTAAAGTGTGCAAGAAATCAATTAAGGCCTGTTTCTCTGAATTGCTCATTTGAATACCCCCAACATGATTTTGTAATAAAGAAGATAATGTATTGGAATATTTTATTCCAGCGGAATAGTGATTAATTACATCTTGAATATTTTCAAATCTTCCATCATGCATATAAGGTGCTGTAAGCATTATGTTTCGAAGTGTCGGTGTCTTAAATTTACCCAAGTCATTGCTATCCTGAGTAATTCGATATCTTCCTTTATCCAGAAACAAAGTATCTAACCCATTATTTTGAAATGAGTAATCGGTAAATAATGGTTCTTCATGGCATCCAGCACAGTTCGCTCGAAAAACATTCAACCCAATGATTTCATCTTGTGAAAATGAAATCTCACCCTTTATATATTTATCATAGCGACTGTTAGCAGAGACAAGATTACCCATGTATTGAGCTAATGCAAAAAACAATTGTTGATCATCTAGGGGCGTTTCCGTAAATACATTTTGAAAAAGGGCTGGATATTCAGAATGGCTGCGAAGTTTAGTAATTACGTTGTTTAAATCTTCACCCATTTCTTTAGGGTTGATAATTGGTGAAAATGGCTGAACTTCTAAATGATTTATTCCTCCATCCCACATAAAAGAAGTATTCCATGCCATATTGATAATAGCCAGGCTGTTCCTATCTGCAGTTTGCCCAAAGACGCCAATACTTAGCTTCCGACCTCCATCAGCAAATGCATCTTTTTGATGGTGGCAACTTCCACATGAAATACTATTATCTACTGAAAGTATAGGATCAAAAAAAAGTTTACGCCCTAACTCGAAGCCCTTTTTGGAGTAAGCATTGTTTTCGTAATTATAGCATGCAGGGGGAAAATGAGCCGGACGAATAGGATTGTTCAGTGGGTCAATCGTTTGCGGTTCGGCAAGATCTTTTTGACATGATGACAAAAGGAATATCAGGAAGAGCAGCGCACTGCTCTTCCTGATTAAATAGACTACTAAAGAAAAAGAAGGCAAACTATTTAATTTCTGTAAATGAAATATTTCCAAAGAAATCGTCAGCCATAATTTTTGCTTCGGGCCCAGGCATGTGAATAGCACTGGTTACGCTCACGCTCGGTGAAGTATGCCAAAGTCGAGCAGGATTTGCCTGTAATACAATAGTAGGTATAGCTGGTTCTGCAACATTAACTACAGCACTTCCAAATGTAATAGTTTTGGGTGTAACTATATTATTCGGCCCTGAAAAGCCTCCAAGGTGAAATGTAAATGTTCCAGTAGGACTTTGAGGAGATGAACCCTCGGCTTTTATCATAATGTAGCCGGTATTCCAATCCCAAAACATTCCTTTTGTTGGCGACAGATCACCAGTTTGCGCGCCAGATACATTGCGAAGGCTGTCAACACCTAAGGTATAGGCCATTTCGGTGTATATGCCGGCAGGTACATCTTTCATGATAAACATGTTTTTTTCTGTGCACTTAGCACAAATTAAATGATAGCTCTCCGGTTCAGACCACCAAGTGCCATCTTCCTTTTTCAGTTTTACGTTTGACAAATAAAATGCAAATTCAGTGAAAGTAAGAGTGTCGCCTGTTGCAGGATGTACCATGGTTTGATTAACATCCCAAGGCAAAGCACTGGAACCAAACACATAATTTACCTCTACCTTAACATCACCTTTTGTGGGTGTGGGTGTGGGTTCCTCCTTTTTACAAGAGGAAACAATGGCTATCATAAAGAATAAACTTAATGATAGCGGTATTTTTGAAAATGATTTCATGTTTATTAACTTTTAAAGTTTTGAATATTTTTAATGCAAATGCTTTCCATTATTTAGTTTAATCGGACAGAAATAGAAATCTCATGCCTGATTAAACTCTTTTTCTGGCGGTTGCCACACTCTAAAGATAACCCCTTCTTCCACGATTAATTTATCATAGAAGATATTGAATGAAGAGGCCTTGACTAAATATTTATAATCATTCTTTACAGATGGGTCGGTAATCAATGCCTCAAATTTAAATTGACTTGGGGGCAATGTCGGTTTTTTACTTTCGCCATAATTATCATTGATAAAATGCTTAATTTGACATTTTCCGTTGCATTTCAATTCAGGTTTTTCTTTGTTCTCACAAAGCACTGTCGAATAGTACTCAAGGCGAACATAATAGTCAACAAATGCCAATCCTTGAAATAGGTATGGAAGGAAAATGATTATCAATAATATGTGCGATAATTGTTTCACTACTTTACGGGTCAAAGGTCGCTATACTCTTAAAACATTTGTTGACTTTTGTCAGTATGCTATATGATAATCGTCATTCAGTTGGCTTTCTGTAACATTACTGCCAACAAAATATTTGCGGATGTGCATGATGGAAATAAGGTTTCCGGTTGCACTTTCATTCCAGCTGAATCAGCAGGACTATTTCCACTTGATTTAACTGCCAACACAGCCTTTTTTACACCGCCCCCGTGTCTCCGCCTGCAGGTTTGTGCTGAGCGGTGGCGGGACACGGGGGAATTCATAGGTGTCTTAAATAATTTATCATCTAACCACTTAAAATTTCTGAATAATGGGTTAGCGGAAATTTGCAGGATATTCCTGATTCATGAAATGCAGCGCTTGAATGCTCCAATAAAACATAATCACTAACCAGGTTCCATTTACCTTTTACCGGATTGTGATGTATGTAGGTTATGTTTTGGAAAAGCATCTTTTCGCTGGTAATGAGACTTCCCATCAAATGAAGGTTTGAACACCTGGTGAAGTTTGCCTCTCTTGCGGTCACTGGGAATAACTTCATCAACCAATTGCTGAAGCAAATTTGCTTATACAGTTTTCTTTAACTGTTCAACGATATCGTATGCCAGAAACCTTTTACCATTGCCAATAAGCTTATTCAAATTCGAATTGCGATAGGGTGTGGCGATGATAAAATGTAAATGATTTGGCATAATGACAAAAGCACAAGTTCGGAATCCACACTTGTGTGCAATGCTGAACCAATTGTAAACTCTATCATACGATTTGGTAATTTCAAACAACGACAGCCAATTAGTGCAGGTAAATGTACAGCAGTAAAGTTCATTGGGAAGATCCTTAATAGTTTTTACCGGCATAAATAAGATGATAAATATATTTGGGAAATAAGAGTCAATCATAATAACCCAATCTCTCGTCCTTAACAACACCTACCCGCAAGTGGAGATGCAGCGGCGATGTAAGATAAGAAAGTGTAATGCTAATTTTGAGATACAGACCAAGAATTACCACGTGTCCCGCCACCTCGCTGCGCAAGACTTCAGGCGGAGACACGGGGGCGGTGTAAGAGTTTGCCAAAGTAGAAAAACAGGACTTGTTCATCCTGGATGATTTTGGAATACAGCCCTTTGATCAGGCAAGCAGAACTTCTCTACTGGAGATTTTAGAGGACCGGCATGGCAAACGTTCTATTATCATTACTTCACAGCTTCCAGTCAAACAATGGTATGAAGTGATTGGAGAAAAAACAGTGGCAGATGCTATCCTTGACAGAATCCTGCATCATGCACAACGGATAGAACTCAAAGGAGAATCCTTAAGAAAAAATCAACAGAAAAAATCAGAAAACAGCAACGATTAAAATCTTATTTTTAACAAAATGAAACAACCTTTTTATCGCAACTAATCCAACTTAACTTTGGGTGGTCAGTTTGCGGCGAATTGGGGTGGTCAACATACGCGAATTATCCACACTAGAAGGTAATGCGGATAATAATATTCAGGCATGGGATGGCACAACATGGCATTCAATGGGTGGAGGCACTGGCACAGTTCCAGGATGGGCAAATGGAAATATTTATGATATTACTACGTAAGAAGATAAACTATATGCTGCAGGGCCTTTTAAGTCAGCTGGTGGTGTTCCGGCAGAACATATTGCTATTTGCGATAATTATAAATGGTGTGGCTTAGGGAGTTTTTGCTTTTTCATAGATGTTCCAAATTGGAATGTATAGTATTTGCATCAATGCAAATGTTTCAAGAAAACTGATTCATTTACAAATTCCGAAATCGCTGCAATTCAGCAATGAGTGGAAGAGACTGCGTTTCATGATGCGATAATTTCCCCAAAAATACCTTGTTATGTGAATAAACATTAATCAGAATAAATCTGAATGCTTGATACAAAAGTAAGCCTGATTGCATGTATATTTTTTTTTCATAAACGCGACCTACAATTAAAAAACTTGTTATCTTTCGAATCTAAACTATATCTTATGAAACACAACTTATTCATGTTTGCAACTTTAGTCATCTTCGGATGCAATGCTTATTCTCAAAATCCATTGACGGACAGTTTAATTGCCTACTATCCCTTCGATGGTGATGCTCTTGATGCATCCGGAAATGGAAATCACGGAACTGCGAACGGTGCGACGCTCACTACAGACCGGTTTGGAAACCCAAATGCTGCCTATAAATTTGATGGCGTTAATGATTACATTGAATACATTGCTGGATCAAAATATAAGCCTGAGACATTTCCTGTAAGTCTGACAGCCTGGATAAAACCCAACACTCCTTCAGATGTCGGAACTTTTTTTAGAAATGATAACGCGACAAATCTTTACACAGGATTAATCTTTCAAATCCAGGTTTCCTGGGGAGGTGTGCTGGAAGTACATTATGGTGACGGTGGAACTACTAGTCCTGAACACAGACGTTCGAAAGGTGGAATCTATCCGATAAATGATAACCAATGGCATTTTATAGCTTGTGTGGTGCGAGGCCCTACAGACATGGATTTGTATGTTGATTGTGGATATGACCCTGGGTTTTACGATGGTTCAGGAAGTGATATGGAATACACCTCAGCAAATGGTGCCTCTGGAATTTATGATGTTGTGGCAGGAACATATTATTATAAAGGCTCGATGGATGAGCTTAGATTTTATCATCGTGAACTTTCTTTAAGTGATTTGCAAACCATTCATTCTTACCCAAGCCCTTATGGAGTATTGTCCGTAAGTCTTGGAGCTGATGTGAGTATTTGTTCCGGTGGCGAAACAACACTTGCACCAACCACTGTCGGAGATATTCAGTCTTATCTCTGGTCTGATGGTTCTCAATCTTCGACACTTACCGTAAATGAACCGGGACAATATTGGGTTTCTGTTTTTGATGGTTGCAGTTATGCAAATGATACAATAAATGTGATAATGGGAAAGCCTGTTATAGTAAATTTACCGGAGGACACTGTGATTTGTGTTGGTGGGTCCCTATTAATTGATGTCGGAAATTTTTATGATAGTTATTCTTGGTCGACAGGAGAAACCTCCGCGTCAATTACCATTACTAATCCGGGTACATACGCTGTTACAGTTGAAACGAACGGTTGCTTTGCCACTGATTCAATCAGTGTAATTCAGGTTGTCTGCTCTGGAATTTCAGAACAGGATGGAATCAATTTTTCAATGGTGTATGAAGCAGAAACTCATACTGTCCAACTTGTTAGTGGGAATGATAATTATCCCAATGGAATTTCGGTTGATGTTCTAAATGCTCTCGGACAAAGGGTTCTAGAAACTGTAACAATCCCGCTAACTGCAAATGCCTCTTACACATTTCAATTACCCTATAACTTGCCAAGTTGTATTCTAATATTGAATGCTAAATCCGGAAGTCTGAGTTTAAGCCGGAAAGTAATCGTCTATTCGAAATAGGAGATGCTCTTTGTGACTATTTAGAAGTTTTCAGTAAATGATTTAAGAAGGTCAAACTTCTTTCCCCGTTAGTCCGGATTTGTAATCACTTCTGTTCGGAACATGCTCAAAAGCTTGCTGGGCATACGTTACAGGCAATCTGCTTTAGAGATTTTTATACTGAAAATGCAATGGGTTACAATTGGCACCATGCTTTTCCTGAGGGGAGAATAGTTCATGACTATTTGAGATAGAATTTTATGTTCACTTTTCCTAATAGAAATATGAATGAAAGTTACGCCAGTTATGGGTTCTGAAGGTTTCGAACACCTATGATTTGTAATCCGGGCTTTATGAGAAGAGGATTTTTAATCCTCGTAACACGGGATGTCCTCCGCGGGATGTCCTCCGATTTTGACGCAGCGGCGATGTAAGATAAGAAAGTGTATTGCTAATTTTGAGATACAGACCAAGAATTCCCACGTGTCCCGCCACCTCGCTGCGCAAGCCTTCAGGAGGAAGCACGGGGGCGGTGTAGCAGGATTAACTTATCTAAGTGGTTTTCAGTTCACAAATGCTAATGGAGAAGTGGAGTTTATATCCATATTTCATGGCTGGTATAATGGCAGAATTTGTCATATTCATTTTCAGGTTTTTGTTAGTTCTTCTTACGCGGCTATATCCCAATTTACATTTCCAATAGCCGACAAACAAGCACAGTATGCTGCCAACTCAGATTTATATACTTCTGGAGCAGGCCCGATGTCTTTGACATCTGACAATGTTTTTTCTGACGGTTACCAATATCAAATGGCCACGTTAACGCCACATACCGCCACGGGTGATTACGAAAGTTATTTCGAAGTTACCGTACAAGTCTCAGGTACAGCAGTTATCGGACACCCGGAAAAGGAAAACACCAGGAATTTTGCACTCGGACAAAATTTTCAAAACCCATATACCAATCAAACTACCATTCCAATTAACTTAGTGCAACCTGCTGACCTGATTTTGGACTTGTATGACCTTCAAGGGAAAAAGCAAGAACAATGCAGAGAAACGATTTACCTGCCGGTGAACAAAACATTGAACTGAATATGCGTGCATCAGCACTTGCAACAGCTAATTAAGTATATCAAGTGACAGTCAAGAATCGTAATGGGATATTTGATGACAGTAAAATAATGACAGCTTTTTAATGATAAAAGAAAAACTACAGCTAACAGTGGTTTGGGCAGCGTGGCGGTTCAGCGCTCCGCAAGCATATTGGCAATTAGTCAATGTTTGGTTCTGTGCATTAACATCTGTCTTAAAAATCGCAACTTTCGCCAAATCGAAAATCGTTCTAGGAAATTATCAGCAAAAAACAACAAGTAATGAATAAAGTAAATATTGAAGAAAAATTGTCACTTTTTTCGGAGCACCGAAGCCCAAAAATTGTGGCTGAACTAAATGGGCAACACGTTAAACTGGTTAAACTTTCAGGAGAATTTATTTTTCATAAGCATGACCATGAAGATGAGATGTTTCTCGTATTGAATGGCTGGTTTAATATGGAATTTGAAGACCATACGGTGAGACTCGAGAAAGGGGAATTTTTGATAGTGCCTCGTGGTGTGATTCATCGTCCGGTCGCACCGGTGGAATGTAGCATAATGCTTTTTGAACCGGCAACAACACGCAACACTGGAGATGTGGAAGACGCTGAATTCACAAAAGCTGTATTGGACTGGATATAATCATATCAAAAAAGCAGCGGTCAAAGCATGGTCGCCAATGCTGCCTGATGTCAGCTACAGGCTAGCGTTATTCTTACCAGGGCCTGAAGGGAAGGATGTCTTAGCCTACAGTAAGCGCTGTTAAGACTAGCGACATAAAGCGTGTTTTCATTTCAGCACCGGTGAGAGAGTATCCTCTGGCACTCTATTTAAATATTGCTGATGTCTAAAGGCCGGATGTCCATATTGGAATGTGGCAATGGCGCTTACTATACAGGAAGCACCAATAATCTTGAGTTGCGTTTACAGCAACATCAGAAAGGTGAGGGGGCAAATTTCACTAAGAAACATTTGCCTGTGAAGTTGCTTTTTTGCGAAGAGTCTGAGAAAATAGATGAAGCGTTCTAGTGTGAAAAGTAAGTGCAGGGTTGGAGTCGCAAAAAGAAGTAAGCGTTGATAAATGGACAGTACGGCAAATTACCGGAGCTTTCAAAAAACTATGCCCGATTTGGTGCACCTGATCGCACCCTTCGACAAGCTCAGGGTACCGAAGAGTAATCGTTCATTTTGCTTGTTGAAACGAACAATACCATTTCGACAAGTTCAGTGCCTGAATCTTAGCCGGTGGCAGAGCCTGTCGAAGCCACAACTAATAAAGAGAACACCGCATGGCGCCAGCGTCCGCCGGTGTTTTCCATTTTACAGCGTCCGCGTTCTATCACTCTAACTCGTAGCTAACACAAATCGAAGCATAACCTCAAGGAAAGGAAGACTTGTGCGGGAATAAATGTTTTGTTCTCTGCAACACCATTTGCATTAAAAATCGGCACCTTCGCCAAGCTGCAAAAGGTTACCGGTATTGTTAGTGGCCCAGGCAAGTTTAGCGGTTCGTGCTTTGTATCAACTTTTGTCAGTTTTATTAAAATAACCTTGTGCTTATACATTGATGATTCCTTTTATTAAATAATCATAGGCTGCTGGTGTATACCTAACTCAAGCCTTGGCTAAAACAAACAGTCGTGGCAGCGACAACATATTTCACCTTGCCGATATTTCTTCCAAAGCATTATTTTAGCCCGTACAAATAATCTATTGTCATGGCAAAAACCATCACACAAAAAGTCGTGTTTAAAAACACTGCCACTAATGTGCTATATGAATTGTACATGGATGCAAAAAAGCATACGGCGTCAACAGGCTATCCCACCAGGATTACGGAAAAGGAGGGGACTAAGTTTACGGCAAGCGGCGGATATATCACGGGCAAAAACCTGCTGCTGGTGAAAAATAAGATGATTGTTCAAACATGGCGGGCTTCGGAATGGGAGCAGGAAGATCCGGATTCCATTTTCCTGCTCACTATTAAACAAAGCGGTAAGGATGCAATACTGCAAATGGTGCATGCGAATCTTCCGGATAAGCATGCTGACAGCATCAAGAAAGGATGGACTACCTATTACTGGAATCCATGGAAACTTTTCCTTGCAGGAAAACCGGTTCAGCCACAAGCAATGTAATCCGGCAGCAGCTTCCTGCAGTAAACAACTTATAAAACCTTTCTCAATTTTGTGCTTCTTGCACAGCAATGAATAATTCCTTTGCCAAAAAACTATTAGCATGGCATGCAGCAAACCCGCGCAGCATGCCGTGGAAAAATACGCACGATCCGTATAAAATATGGTTGTCGGAAATTATTCTGCAGCAAACGCGTGTGGAGCAGGGACTGCCATACTATGAGCGCATGACGAAAAGATTTCCTACGATTCGTCATCTTGCCGGTGCGGCCGAAGATGAAGTGCTGAAGCTATGGGAAGGTCTCGGTTATTACACACGTGCCCGCAACCTGCACGCAGCTGCCAGGCAGGTAGTGAATGAATATGATGGGCAATTCCCGTCTTCATATGATGAAATATTGAAGCTCAAAGGTGTTGGCGCTTATTCAGCGGCAGCGATTGCCTCCTTTGCTTACAGCCTGCCGTATGCGGTCGTGGATGGAAATGTTTTTCGTGTGCTTGCCAGGTATTTCGGCATCAGGGAAGCGGCGGATTCCACAAGCGGTAAAAGGATATTTTCAGCGCTGGCACAAGAGCTACTCGATAAAAAATATCCGGCAGATTACAATCAGGCCATCATGAATTTTGGTGCCCTGGTTTGCAAGCCTGCCAATCCTTCCTGTGATGCCTGCATCTTTAAAATGGAATGTGTTGCTTTTTCAAAAAATGCAGTGTTTGATTTTCCGGTGAAGGAAAAAAAGGTAACGATGCGTAACCGGTGGTTCAATTTCCTGGTGCTGGAAAATGAGGAGGAAATCATTGTGGAAAGGCGTGACAGTAAGGATATCTGGAAAGGTTTGTATCAGTTTCCGCTGCTCGAATCAAAAGCACCAATGTCAGGAAGTCGGTTTGAGCAGCATTGGAAGCGAAATACATTTTTTGACGGAAGGAAGCTGAACATCAGATCAGCTTCCGGCGTAATGCGTCAACAGCTGACGCACCAGTCTATTCATGCGCGTTTTTTCAGTGTAAAGCTGAAGAAAAGCCGTCTGCAGTTGCCGGAAGGATGGCTGAAGGTGAAAAAAAAATCGCTGGCAGGCTTGGCTTTCCCGGTGGTGATCAGGAAATATCTGGCAGCAGTAGAAAGTTGAAACAGGTAAGTCACGCTGTTATGCGAAGCCGTGGACTGGCATAATTTCAACATCTCCCGGAAATTTCCATGTTGTTAATATGAAATGCATGTAACGCAAATGTCCATCTCGTTATGCACTCTCCATATTGTCATCGTACCTGTTAAAACAAGATGGCAAGTCTGCCTTGTATGAGTAATTTTTTCAGGCATCGAATCAAAAAAATGTTATTTTAGCTCTGTATTTATTTCTTAACCCAAAATTTTATTCTTATGAGAGGCATTAACAAAGTTATCCTCGTTGGGCATCTTGGAAAAGATCCCGAAGTAAACCACCTCGAAGGTGGTATTGCCGTTGCAAAGTTCACGTTAGCCACCACTGAGGTGTACAATGACAAAAACGGCGAACGCAAAGAACAAACCGAATGGCACAACATTGTGTGCTGGCGGAAACTTGCTGAAGTTGCCGAGAAGTACCTTAAAAAAGGGAGTGCTATTTACCTGGAAGGGAAAATCAAATCAAACAACTACACAGACAAGGATAACATCAAGCGTTACCGCACCGAGATCGTTGCCGACACTTTTAACATGCTCGATCGCAAGCCCGAAGGTTCTGGCGGGACTAGTGAGCCTGAACCTGAAACGGTCGGGGCAGCGGATGACCTTCCCTTCTAAAGTTGTCTGACTAAAGCAAAACTCATTTGGATCTTACAGGCAGTGTGGCAGTTTCGGACCGGTTGATAGTGCCACTGGCACTTATTTATTCGGTTCCGGTAGATGTATCGTTACTTATTATATCAGTGATACTGCTGCTGTTTATCACCTTCCTGATTTCCGGGGGAGAGCATGCACTTTTCTCCCTTACGTCCCGTGAGTTGGCTGATTTAGAGAAGAAGAGTCCCCGCACGTTTCGCCATATACAACACCTTATGGCAAGGCCGCGTCAGCTGCTGGTGCTGGTTAAGATGTTGCAGATGGTGGTGAATGTAACCGTGCTATTCATTGCGGTAAGAATCGGCATTCACCTGTTTGGGGGCTCTTCTTTTTCCTGGCTGGAATACCTGCTTGAAATACTGGCATTAATCTTATTGCTGCTCGTTTGCCAGGAAATACTTCCCAAATTTTTCGGCGGTAAAAATAATATCATGTGGTCAAAGACCATGGGTACTCCGCTCTTCCTGCTGAGCCGGCTCTTTTTCCCGTTTACGGAATTTATTATTGAATCATCTTACTTCATCGAAAAGCGCTTCAGCAGGGCCAATGAAGGCCTTGAAGAAGAGGTGATGGAAAAACCCGAAGAGCAACTGGTGGAAGAGACAACAGGGCATGATGATGGCATTCCTATCATGCAGGGCATACTTAAGTTCCGGACGATAGTGGTCAGGCAGATCATGAAGTCACGCATAGATATGTTTTGCCTGAATGAAAAAACGGAATTCACACAATTGCTTAAAACTATTCGCGAAGTGGGTTATTCAAGATTGCCTGTTTATCGTGATAACCTCGATCACATCATCGGCATCTTCTACACGAAAGACCTGCTCGCATTTTTACAGGAACCGGCGAATCAGAACTGGCAGCAACTGATCCGCGAGGCCTACTTTGTTCCGGAAGGAAAAAAAATCTCACAACTGCTTTTAGAATTGCAAAGCAATCAGCGCCATATGGCGGTTGTCATTGATGAATATGGCCGCACGGCAGGGCTGGTAACGCTGGAAGACATCGTGGAAGAGATCATCGGCGACATACGCGATGAAACCGATGAAAAAATTGAACTGGAGTACACGAAGGTGGATGATAACAATTTCATCTTCGAAGCTAAAACACCAATCAACGACTTCTGCAAGATGATGAGCCTGCCTGAAGATTTTTTCGATGATGTGAAAAGCGACACTGATTCACTGGGCGGGTTGATACTGGAGATTCGCGGCACAATACCGCAGCCGAATGAATCCGTTCAGTATGAGAATTTCCTGTTCACCGTATTATCGGTAGAAAATTACCGCATCACTTCGGTGAAGGTGACGAGGTTGGAACCTAAGCCTGATATATTATCATGAAAAGCAGGCAGGCACAGTCAGTGATTACATCCGTCTTAGCAGGCAGTTCACGCGTCTCCGCGATTTCTTTTATCCTCATTTTTTTATTTGTGATGGGTTGCGGTAATTCCTATACGCCGAAGCCAAGAGGTTATTTTAAGATTGTTATGCCGCAAAGAGGTTATCAGCATTTCGAAAGCGCCACATGCCCTTTTACTTTTGAATATCCTACCTATGGCGTCATCAACCGCGACACGGTTTTCCTGGATACCGTGCCCGACAATCCCTGCTGGTTCAATATTTCCTTTCCTGCTTTGAATGGGAATTTGTATTTGAGTTATAAGGAGATAGCAGGCAAGGAGATGTTGCAGCAACTGGTGGAAGACGCCCATCAGCTTACCTTCAAGCACACCATTAAAGCGGATTACATAGATGAAAACCTGCTGCACACACCTAATCATGTTTCGGGCATTTACTATGAAGTAGGTGGAAACGCCGCATCGGCAGTGCAGTTTTTTGTCACCGACAGCATAAGGCATTTTTTACGCGGCTCGCTCTATTTTTATAATACACCAAATGCCGATTCCATTGCGCCGGTGGTGGATTTTATCAAGCCCGATATCATAAAACTGATCAGTACACTGCAGTGGAAGGATTAACACCCTGCAACATGATAATTCATTCTGCCATTGATCCGCTCACAGTATATTTGTGATACTTTCATTCAGCAACTTTGTAACTGATCCCTGTGAAGTTCATCCGGTTAATTTTACTGCCGCTCATTTGGTTCTCTCCATGCATTGCTTTTGGGCAGGCAACAACATTTCTGCAATTTTCATCGCTGAATGCCGGGTTGCAGCTGTGGTCGCCGTCGGAGCCGGCAACGCTGAATAAAATAATGTTGTTAGCCAGCCAGACGGATGACTTTACGCCCATTGAACTTGATGAATACCATGAGGGATGGATCAGTATCAGCGGAAGCAGTAAGAACGGAGTGCCGTTTGTTTTGCCCGACGATAAGGTGAATACATCGGGGGCGTTTAAATCCATGCGGTTTTATTGCCAGGCCGGTTTTGTTCCATACAGCAAGCGAAAGGAGCAATACCTTTATAACCGTGAACTTTTATTCGGACTTTATTACCAGCCGTATGTAGTGCATCGTACCAATTTCATGAATCGTGATACAATTCGTACCGATTCCATTTTGGGCAATTACGTTTATTATACAGAGTGGTCTCCCATGTTAGGGCTTTCCGCAGATTATATTTTTAAAACTGATCCGGCGAAGCGGGCTGGCGCTTATTTTGGTTTTGGTGCAGCAACCGGTATTGCTGTTCATCCTGTTATCCTGGAGAATTACGGCAGCTTTTCGCAAACCATCGTATCCGATACGTTTTCAAATGGTATCAATACGGTGCAGTATTTTGAAGGCATATCGGATACGAAGAACACAATTCCTGCCGTCACCTCTTTCCTGTTGGAGATGAGATTTCCATTCGGCGGCTCATTACGCATTGCTGATCAGCTCAGCCTCTTTGCCAATATAGAGGGCAAAATCAGCAAGCAGGTGTACCTGAACGGTGAATCATTTGCCACAAGGTTTGGTATTGCCGTTTCATTTGCATTGCGGTTTGGTTTTTAACACGGAGTTAAGTCCCGCAAATATCCTGCAACAACAATTGGCTGACGCATTGATGCTGAAATGGAAAATGATTCATCTTTCTTAAGCAGTGTTGCTGCTTGGTAAAGTCCGGATTTTTTCAAATACAAGCCCATAGTCCGGCGCTTGACTGAAACTCAAAAATAAAAACATCATTTACGGACAGGCGGAAGGGAAGTTGTTCATCTTTTGTTTTACAAAAAATACAAGGCATCAAAAACTCGGGTCGGCGGTACAATTATTTTTATGTAAAGCGCGGACTTATTACTCTGCAGCTATTACACGATTACTTACCTGCAGGCAGTATAGGATTTGTTGATACCGGCGGTTCGCGTTTGAAGAAAGCGAAACCGCCTTCACGATACAAAAATGTCAGCTGCTCACGATCCTGCATTTGCGGCAGTGAAGTTGTTTTAACAACAAAATAGGCGGTTCGATCCAATGGTCCTTCTGTCAGCCATTGCTCTGAATTACTCTCTTCCCTGCGGCCCGGTGGCTTTTGAAAATAGAAATAGTGGGCATAGCTTTTAAATCCAACAGGTATAACATAAACATCTTTTCCTTTCAGATGCTGATAAAATTTTATGGCAGGCCCCTGTGAGTAGGATTCTATTTTAGGAACAACAGCTTTCAGATATACCAGGAGAAATAAAGCGGTGGCGCCAAAAAGCACCAGGCTTCCGTTGCGCGTCTGATTGGTCCACAGCAACCATACGGCAACGATGATTAACAGCCAGTAAACAATGCCAATCATACCTTCATAACCGTTCCAGGCAACAGGTGTGTGAAGGCAGTCAACGGCAAAAGGATCGTTGATATACGGAATAATTAACTCAGGGTGTTGTGCTACCCACGGTGCAGCAGTAAATGCGATGGAAATGATTGTTCCAATAACAAGTGTCAGCAGCAACACCGATTTGCTGACACGCTGTTTTTGTTGCCATGACTTGTCCAGTGTTAAAGCCGCTAAAAATGAAAGCGGAAAGTAGGTGAGGGAAGAGTAGTGAACAATTTTTGTTTTAACCAGCGAAAACAATATAATCACCACCCAGAATAGAATCAGCATCCAACGATGCATGTCCGTTTTTTCTTTCTTTGGATGGCCGCTGAACAGTGCCGGAAGTGCTATAACAGACATTGGGAAGCAGCCAAGAAAAACCACCACAAAATGGTAATAGAGCGGACCACCATGGCCGGCTACAGGTTTGGTAAGCAGTTCTACCTGGTACTGTATAAACTGTGAGGTGAAATTCCATCCGTTTTGATAGACATCAGTCAGGAGCCATGTGCCGGTGGTAATAATGTATGCGAAGGCAAAAAGCAACAGCTCTTTGATTTTGATCAAGGGCCTGAAGCGTGTAACGATCCAGTAAGCGCCGCCGCATAGAATAAAGACGAGGAGCGCAACCGGGCCTTTAGTAAGTGTTCCCAGTCCGATAAAAATTCCGGCCAGAATGGCTTCCTTATAAGCTATGGAGCGGTACTGATCGGCCGTCAGCAACTGAAGCTGAAAGATGCCGAGGAAGATGAAGAAGTTAAATACCGGATCAATAATGCCTGACTTGAAATAGAGATGTGGGAGCAATGAACCTGCCATGCAAAGGCACCATAGCCAACCAAGGCGGGCACTGTAATATTTTCTTCCTACTAAGTAAAATGTCATCAGGGTAATAATACCGGTTATGGCATCAGGCAGCCTGGCTGCAAATTCATTGATGCCCAGCAATTGCATGCTGATTACCTGTAACCAGATAAACAACGGAGGCTTTTCCCAGAATGGCTGATAGTTGATTTGTACCTGCGCATAGTTGCCGCTGGCAATCATCTCGCGCGCACTTTCCGCAAAATTGATTTCATCCCAGTCAAACAAATGAACGGCGCCCAAAAAAGGGATGAAGAATAATGCACCTGCCAAAGCAATCAGCAAAGCGAACGGAAATGATCTGGCGGGCATTATCAGCTGTTTTGGCGGTTAACCTGAATTGTTTTAGTGCATTCAGCACGCAGTGCGCGGCAATTTCATCTGCTTTATATGTTCCTGATAAATATACACTAATGGATGAAATATCTGGTGGCAGTCATTGATTTCATCATGTCTTTAATCGTAAAGTGTTATTTTTTTAAATGAAAAAATCGTTTGCCTCTTCACTTCACTGGAACCTGGCTTAAGGGTAAGATGCAACAGGCAAGCTGATCTTACAACCTGTTTCGCATCGGCCGTATCTGAAAAAAATAGCTGAAGAGCAGAATGCTCATAAGGATGCTGACAATTGCTATAGCGGCAATGCCGGCCATCCTGAACCACTTCGTTTTGTTTTCATCAATGAGTGGCATCATCGGTGAAGGAAAACGTCCGTCATACCTGAATACCGGATTCACATTGATCTCACTGCCGTCGGGGAAAAAAATGCGCGTTCGCACATAAGAATCCCTGGGCTGCATGCCATAGGAAGCTTTCTTGTTCCGGTCGACTGATGCAAGCAATTTTCCTCCCTGACCTACAAAGCGAAAGGAAGCGGTATCGCTTACTGTAATATGCAATGAATCACCGGTTGTGCTGATTGATTTAATATGCACATGGCCCTGTTGTGCACGGGCCACTTTTTCATCCATGGTTTCACCCGGGATTTCAGGTACCGAAACGGCATAGCAACGACCGGCCTTTAAAGACGCAAGGATGTTTTTTTTGTTTACTTCTTTTACCGCCACCCATGTAAAGTTGCGCCCCACCTGCTTTGGATTGGTTATATCATGTGCGTCATCATTGGCAATACAAAATGCAGGCTTGCCGGCAGATAGTGCGGAGTCCCATGCTGCAATGGAACCCGACGGAAAGATTTCAATACAATGATAGCCTCTCAGGAAGGAGAAATTATGCGGCCTGTAAGCGTTCCTGTTGTTGGGGTGATTGATGGCAATGACATTGCTGTCGCCATCCTGCAAAAGTGTGAGGATGTATTGCTTGTTATGAATGGTTTGCGGAAACAGGAAGTCTGACCAGGTTATTTTCGTACCTCCCAATATGTTCTGATGAGTCTTCAGCAAACCAAAGCCATGCTCATAAGCCTCCACATAAGCGGGGTTACCGGTTCTATCTTCCTCAATGCAATGATAATTTGAAATGCACCGTACCGTATAACCAAGCTTCTTGTACAGACTGTCTGCCGCCGCGGGAGTAGATTTACCGTTGGTGATACCTGACCAGGCACTCGTGTGAGTATGAAAATTACATTTGATCCAGCTGCAACTGTCAATACCTGCATAGGGATTGTAGAATAAGGGCCCGGAGAATTTTTTAGCGGACGGGAAGTTGTATTTCGGACAAACGAGGTACTGATAAGCTGCCAGCAGCAATAGCAGCAGGGGAATAATCAGTAGACCTCGCAGTTTATGTTTCATCATACATTAAATGATCCAGTTGAAGTTTTTGCCGTTATCATTCAATCATGTTCCGGTAGCAGCATCGAGGAAAAGTCGCGGAAAAGTTAGACTGGTTATGAATTTGTGTCATGCTGACAGTCGCCGTCCGGAGCCTGCACAATGGATTCCGTTCATGGCAGAAGTTCGTGATTCAGCTTAGCTGCAACAGGACAAAATCCTGTAAGGATAATTTTTTCAGGACAACCGTCATTTCATAACTTTTCATCAACAGGTTCCCACAATTCAATTTTGTTGCCTTCAGGGTCCATGATCCAGCCAAACTTCCCGTATTCATAAACCTGCATCTCACCAACAATCTCCACACCTTCTTCTTTCAGCACCTTCAGTAATTCTTCGAGATTTTCAACACGGTAGTTGATCATGAATGATTTTGTACTTGGGTCAAGATAGGAAGTATCTTTTTTAAAAGTGCTCCAGGAAGTGCTTCCTTCTTTTTCCGGATGTTCTGCATCGCGCCAACGGAAGATAGCTCCTCCCCAGTCATTCATCTGCATGCCAAGATGTTTTTCATACCATGATTTCTGACTAGCCGTGTCATCGCATTTAAAAAAGATACCACCGATGCCTGTTACTCTTTTCATTGTTTCAATAGTTTATTGGGTGAATGATGAATTGTTTGAAATTCCACTTAAAGATATTCATTTTATGAAAATTTGATGACACCGGAAAGGGTAAAAGCACTGCCGGTGACAGGAGGGAGATGATTGCCGACGCATGCAATGTAACCCTACACTACAAAGCGTTCCAGTGTAGCGATGATATTGCCTGTCATGTGCATGGTAATAGGAGTCAGCAGTGATTTTGTATGTTGCCTGGCATATGCATACAAGGTGGCATCAGAGAAGGTCTGTGCCACTGCAATATTTGATTGCAGGGTATTTTCATAAGCGAAGTTATGGGCGATTACAAATAAAACAGCCTGCAGCGCAATGGCCAGATGGATATTCAACTTCATTTTCTCCAGCCTGTACAAGAGGAGCCCTCTGAAAAAAAGTTCTTCTGCCACCGGCGCCAGTAATACGGCCCCTGTTATACGGATGACAGAAGGCAACCAGCTATGTTGCCATGTATCAACCTGCAGGTAAGCGGTTTTGTACATTATTATTTCAATGAAAATGATAAAGATCAAAAATGACAGGCACCAGACTGCATACCTGAACAGGGAAACGGGTGGTTGTAAATAAATGTCATTGCGGCTGAATCGCTTCAGGCGCAAAAACAGGTAGATAACTGATATCAGGACAATGAAGGGTGAAATCCTGATCAGGGCGGAATTGATTTCTTCAGTCATCATATAAATTGCTGGTCTGTTGGGTATGATAATATGTGCAAGCTGTAAATTGTAAAGTGCCGGAACAACTTATAGATTACCAATCACTTTCACCAGCCGCTTGCGCTGCGAATCCTTGATCACTTCCGGCAGTCTTTTTAACAGCGCTTCCCTGATAAGCGGTTTCTCGCGTTGCTGAATATGTTTCAATGTTATCTCTGCATACATGGGAAGCTGATTAAGCGGGCAGGTCAGCAGTTGCCTAATCAGGACGGGTAAAACTTTTTTGGCATATTTTTCCGACGATGCCAGCTTTGCAAAAATACCAACAGCATGATCACGGGCGATAACGGAATCTTTCTCTGCGCCGGCTTCAATTTTAGGCAGCACTTTAAATAATTCACCCGGAATTTCCTGTGCCACATAGTCAAGTGCAGTCATGGCACCCCACAACATCCTGTTATTGCCGGTTTCAATTAACCTGATGAAGTCATTGTAATAAGGAGCAATCATGGCAGGATGAATGGCTGCTGCTTCATACAAGACCTTTATACTGTCATGCCTGATGTTTTTGTCTTTGTGCCACAGATAGGAAACGAGCTCTTTTACTGCCGCATGATCAGCTTTGGCGGTTATCTTTTTTGCAAGAGCAATATTCGGTTCTTCGTCGCGGCGGTTCATCGAAGTCGCCAGCTGTGCGATAACAGGCATACGCTATGACTTTGGTAAGGTGATCCTTGAAATCAGCAGGCACAGAAACACAAGGCCGGTAAGTATGATGGGAGGCAGGAAAGTAAAATAAGCCATGACAGCAAAGCAGATTCCAAACACCAGTAAATTTATGATGATGACGCCATTTAGTATGTCCGGCGCTGTTTTCATTCGCAGCAAATGCCAGTTCATCAGTGCTCCCAACAGGTAAAGCAAGGCGAAGCACGCGCTGAATGCCGTTAAAATATCCTGCGTGGAAGGTGTGAAGCCGGCACCCATATCCGTTTTGTAGGTTTGCATCAGCGCTATCAACTGCCGTTCAGTGTCATTCGCTCCGACAGGTGTAAAAAAGAAACTTGCTGAATGTGCCAATGCAGTGATTGCCTGAAACAGAATGGCTCCTTTGATCCAGAAAGCATATTTTTTGATCATCAGAAAATCGATTGGGTTAACAATTTTTTGTGGTGTGGCCGGCCATTGCAATCAGGAGGACTGAGCATCTTTTTTGGTATCCTGTCATCATCAGTCTATGGATGGTGAAAATAGTTAATTATATTTTACGATATAGCTTGAAAAGCAATGTCGTTCAGCAGCAAGAACTGTATATTAACAGGTTGTTAAGCGATTGCCTGCCGTCAGTCATGCCGCGTACTGACAAGAGGCAGGCAGTACTTATTTGCTATATCTTTAAAATATGGTTCAACTTCTCGGTATACCTTTCGATGCAAATTCTTCTTACCTGCGCGGACCTGCATTGGCGCCTGCGCTCATCCGTAAGATGTGGATGGATGGCTCGTCGAATGATTTTTCAGAGCAGGGAATGGAAATCAGGGAAGGGATCAGCTTTGTAGATTGCGGCGATCTTGAGTTTCCGGATCAGCAGTCTGTTACAGCGTTTGAAAATATCCTGCAAAGCGCTGGCAGGTTATTACAACGTGAGAAAAAAATATTTTCGCTGGGCGGAGATCATTCTGTTTCGTATCCGCTCATCGCTGCTGTTGCAGGCTTTCATCATCCGTTGCATGTGCTGCATATTGATGCACATGCCGACCTTTACCATAATTTCGATGATAACCCATATTCGCACGCTTCCCCCTTTGCAAGAATCCTGGAGCGCAATCTTATTGCATCGCTGACGCAGGCCGGTATACGCACGTTAACCACGCATCAGCGGGAGCAGGCAAAAAAATTTGGTGTTAGCATCATTGAAGCAGCAGGCTTCAGCCATTCATTTGTTGACGAACTGAAAGGCCCGTTGTATATCTCTCTCGACCTTGATGCACTTGACCCGGCCTTTGCGCCCGGCGTTTCGCATCATGAACCGGGCGGGCTGAGCACGCGGGAAGTTATTGACATGATTCAGCGGATACATGTGCCTGTTGTGGGTGCTGATATTGTGGAATATAATCCGCTGCGTGATACACATCAGGTGACTGCAATGGTGGCGTATAAACTATTTAAGGAACTGATGAGCAAGATGTATTAGAACAGTATCATGGAACTTCTTGTTGCGATTTCCGCCATTGCTGTTCTAATGCATAAATGACAAATCCATCCGCAGCGGACTCCTGCCTGAATCCGTTCCGGATCAGCAAAGCCAGCGATCTTATATTTTGCGGATGGACATCAGCAAGTATACGCCTCAAATGCATGTCGTGAAAGCCATAATCAATCACGGCGTTCAAAGCTTCCTGCATGAGCCCCTTGCCCTGGTAGTCGGGGTGTAAGACGTAACCCGTTTCCGCTTCTTCTTCGGCTTTGTTGATATTCCATATGCAGATGCTTCCGATCATTGCAGGCATTGGATTCAGTTGAATGGCCCAGAAGATGGATTCATTGGCAGCAATGGCCTTGCTTATTTTCTCAATGAAAGCAATTGCATCTTCCTTGCTTTTTGCTCTCGGCGAGTCAATAAATTCCAGGATTCTTTCATCGGAGCGGTGAACATAAACTTCACCTGCATCTGCAATCGTCAATGGCCGCAGTAAAAGCCGCTTGGTGGTTAGTAGCGGAAATGGGGTAAAGTTCAGTGTGAGCATGATCAGATTTTACAGGTGAGAAGGTTGTTGCGAATGGCTCCGGTATTACACTAGCTGTGACCGGCAAAGCTTGTTCTTTTTTTCAGCAAAACTGCCAACCTTCAAAGAAACAACGTCTTAGCATCATGGAATTTTTCCATTTCAAAATGCAGGATGAACCTGAAAATGAAAGTTAGTTTGATACTTAGCCGTGCATGTATAGATGGTAACAGCATGTTCGCTTATTAACAGCGCAGGTGATCAGAGGTTAATGCCGCCGGAAGCTTCAATGCGTTGACCGGTAATCCAACCTGCAGCATCAGAGCACAAAAATGAAACGATGCCGCCAATATCCGATGCCTGTCCGACTCTGCCCAGTGCCGTCAGTGTTGCCATCATTGCTTTCCTTTCCGGGTTGCTTCTGAGTGCGGCATTATTGAAATCCGTTTCAATCGGTCCGGGTGCCAGTACATTAGCGGTAATTCCCCTGCCACCAACTTCTTTCGCGAGATATCTGGTGAAGGTTTCTATGGCTCCTTTCATGGATGCATAAACTGAATATCCCGGAACGCAAAACCGTGTCGTGCCTGTAGAAATGTTAATGATTCTTCCTCCGTTATTCATAAATGGCAGCGCACGTTGGGTGAGGAAGTAAACACTTTTAAAATGGATGTTGAGGAACCGGTCAAAGTCTTCTTCCTTTACTTCTGTAAACGGAATCGTTGCTCCAATGCCGCCATTATTAATCAGGAAATCAAAATTTGACCGCTGCCATTTATCATCAAGTAGTTTCAGCAGCATTTGAATGAATCCGTCTAAGGCATTAAAATGCGCAGCATCAAATGGGATTATTCCACACTGCCTGCCCATGGCTTCAATAGTGCCGGCCACATTTTTAGCAAGTTCTTTTTGCGAGCGATAGGTGATGATTACATCATGCCCTTCTTCCGCCAGGCGAACAGCCATATTGCTTCCCAGGCCCCTGCTGCCTCCAGTAATGAGTGCTATTTTATTTGTTGTCATATTGATTGTTTTCTTTCAGCTGCCGAAGGTAAGATGCGATTGGGGAAAAAGGCATCTGTTTTTACGGACTGCATTATTTTTTTTGCCGGTAGATATGCTACTGATGATGATTCAGGCACAGCCTTTCTTCATGCGGTTTCTTTTAAAGTATTTTTCTGCTTCCACTGCCCAGAACACGATACCCGACATGATAAGGCAAAAAATCAATTCAGAAAATGAAAGCGGACGGGTACCCAGTATTTCCTGCATAAATGGAACATAGATCGAGGCAACCTGTAATACTAATGTAAATAAAACAGCAACAAACAGTTGCCTGTTGCCAAAGACACCCTGGCTGAAAAGTGATTTTGTATCACTTCTTATTGCCATGGCATGGCCCATTTGGGAGATACTCAGCACAGTAAAGATAATCGTCTGCCAGTTGTCGTTACCAAAGAACAAAGCGCAGGCTTGTATGCCAAAACACACCAGGCCCATCAGGAAACCTACCCATAGTATATGAATGCCAAGCCCACCGGCGAAAAATCCTTCTCCCTGTTTTCTTGGCGGTCGATTTAACACATTCTCTTCTGCAGGTTCCGCAGTTAAGGCAAGGCCAGGTAACCCGTCGGTCACCAGGTTGATCCATAGTATCTGCACCGGCAGCAAGGGTATCGGCAATCCCGCCAGCGGGGCAAGGCAAATGGTCCAAAGCTCACCCCCATTGCATGCCATTACATACTTTATAAATTTTTTGATATTATCAAAAATCCTTCTTCCTTCCCGCACCGCATGAATAATGGACGTAAAGTTATCGTCGAGCAGGATCATATGAGCGGATTCTTTCGAAACATCTGTGCCGGTGATGCCCATGGCAATTCCGATGTTCGCGCTATTCAGCGCCGGGGCATCATTCACGCCATCTCCGGTCATGGCCACCAGTTCGTTTTTCTGTTGCAGTATCCTGATGATCCTGAGTTTCTGTTCAGGTGAAACACGCGCATACACTTTTACATCACCTATGATATCAGCATATGCATCATCTGTTAAAGCGTCGAGCTCCGCACCGGTCATGAGCCTGTCTGATTCTTTGCGCATGATACCTGTTTCCATGGCAATTGTTTTTGCCGTGACAGGATGGTCGCCGGTAATCATCACCGGTGTGATGCCTGCCGTATAACAATCCATGATTGCTTGTTTTACGCCCTCTCTGGGCGCATCCATCATGGCTACCAGCCCGATGCAGCGTAACCTGCATTCAATGGTGTCAATGGCAATTACATTCGGCAAAGTGTTGAGTATGCCAATGGCATAAGCCAGCACGCGCTTGCCTTCTTGCGCAAACTGAATAGCTTTTTCTGCCACAGGATCATCCAGGCGTGGATGGCAGATTTCCAATATACTTTCGACGGCGCCTTTTGTCACTATCAGCCACTTGTTATTAAAAGGATAAATGGTGGTCATTCTTTTTCTTTCAGCATCAAAAGGCAGCTCATGTGTCCTTTTCCCATGGGAGTAAACCGGGTGATCAAAATTGCTGCTTGCATAGCTGGCAAGGGCAATTTCCGTTGCATCGCCGATGAGGAGGTCGTTTTCATCTTTTACCACATCATGGTTCATAGCCATTGCAAGCAGCAACAGTTCTTTGGAAGATAAATCATGGAGTCCGGTGGAAGAGGGTGAGAGCCAGAGGTCAGTCACCTTCATCTGATTTTGTGTGATGGTGCCGGTTTTATCTGAACAGATGTAGGTGACAGCACCTAATGTTTCCACTGCCATCAGTTTCCTGATAAGTGCATTTTGACGTATCATTCGTTTGGCACCTGATGCAAGGGCGATGGTGATGACGGCAGGTAAGGCTTCGGGAATAGCAGCCACCGCGACAGAGATAGAAGTGAGCAGCATAGTAATGGCGTTTGCTCCCTGTTTCCATCCTGCTGTAAAAAGGACTATACAGATGGCGATGACGATGATGGACAACTTCTTTCCAAAGTCATCTAATCGTTTTTGCAATGGCGTCAGTTGTTCCTTCTCCCTTAGCAGCTGCGCTATGCGGCCGATTTCCGTATTCATGCCGGTGGCTACTACAATGCCTTCCCCGCGGCCGTAGCTGACAATCGTGGATTTATAAGCCATGTTAAGCCGGTCGCCCAGCGGGAGATTGGGCAGGTTGATTGCATCCGTGCGTTTTTCCACGGCACCTGATTCACCGGTGAGCATAGCTTCTTCAATTCTTAATGAATGAACCTGTGTCAGCCGGATGTCAGCGGGCACTATGGTACCCGCCTCCAGCAAAACCACATCGCCCGGAACCAGTGATGCAGCCGGAAGCTGATGTATGTATCCTGCCCTCCGCACCGCCGCGAATGATGCAGATAATTTCTTCAATGCCTCCATTGCTTTTTCCGCACGGTAATCCTGAACAAAACCGATCACGGCATTCAGTACCACAATGGCCATAATTACAATGGCATCTTTTATATCGCCGGTAATTATTGATATCACTGCTGCCGCTATCAGTATCAGTATCATTACCTGCTTCAGCTGACGCAATAGTATTAAGGCTGCAGAAACCTTTTTCCTTTCTTCCAGCTTGTTTTCCCCATATTGCTGCAAACGCAGTTCGGATTCATCAGTGCTCAATCCGTCAGCGCTGCTGTTATACAATTCATAAGTTTCAGCCACCGGTAAGAGATGATGATTCATGGATTGCTGGTTGATGGATGCATATAAAACGGCCGATGATGTTGTAACCGGTTGTCAATACTGGATTGTGAAAATGAAATGATTCCACCGTGAACACTGCGTTCAGCCAACGGAGCCGAACCGTGACGGTGGCAAAAGATGTTAGCTGTTGTGTTTAATGGAATCACCCATCTTCTTACGCTCTGGCCTGTTTTCATTGTTCCTGCATAATGTATACAGATCACCACACGATCTCCCAACATCACCACCGGATACCTTCATGCCGCCTGCAAACTTGTGCAAGGAATTTGTTAGCCGCCGCTCATCATTGCTATGCATTAGTTTCTGCTTACCAGATAACAAATTTTACCAGTTCACGTACTCCGCCTGCATTGACTTCCAACAGGTACATACCGGCAGATAGCTGAACCCTGTTAAACTGAAAATTATTTACACCGCGATGAAAGGGTCCGCTGTATACTGGCTGCACATTATTTCCGGCCATGTCGAGCACATTGATTACAGCAGCACCGGCATTTTTAAAATTGACGGTGATGATTGCTGCATCTGCAACCGGATTAGGACTGATGCTGATATTTTGCACGGCATTATTTTCAGCAATGAAGGTGCCCTCGCTCTTATAAGCTACCGATTTGCTATGAATGGTTTCGCTTTGCGAAGTTGTTGTTGTTTTTACGATTTCCAATATGGGACTTTTACCACCGGCGGTGTACCAAATCCATGATGACGTAACATCATGGTTGACTGTTGATGAACCGAAGATGTACATGGAGTCTTTGGCATCGGTATTGGATTTTACGCGAAGCACATTGTTATATGTACCTGTTGGAAGGATGAGTGTTCCATAGGCATCAGCAGTAAGTGTATGAGTGCCGAAATGATAGTTTGTAAGGCCCAGTATCTCATATGAAGCTGAAAAGGGATCTGTTAAAGTGGAATTGTAAGTGAATGGAAATGAAATCAATAATTCAGGATTGTCATATACTTCCACCATCACGCTTCCTCCTATACCTAATAAACTCTGAGAGGATTCATTGACATTGTAGTATATGTATAAACTGTTCAGTACATTCTGAACGATGGAGGCAGAAGGGAAAGAGGATGCAAATGGCGTTCCTTCCGGTGCAACATATTCATAAGTAACTGTTTCGCCAGATGGGACAAGCGAACTGAAATTCCAGGTAATATTCGCTCCACTGTTTCCGGGTTCAACACCTGTAGTATCACAACCCTGTGCAACAAAATTGTCACCTGCATCAGGGGTATTGGCTGATGTAATGGTAATCTGCGCATAAGAGGGCAACGTGAGCCATAATGCCAGAATAAAGGTTAGCAGGAGTTTCATGGCTAAAGTGATTTATTGAAGCATAAAATTAGAACTGCTGCCAGCCATGAAAAATGACAATGGTCATTTTGCAGAATAAATAGGGAAGTTATTGCCCGAAAGCAAAGTGAACAGCACCATTCACCAAGATGCAACAGTATAACGATTAGTGAAGGAATGGCGATTTTCGCTGAACAGGCGCTGTGATGCAACCGGTTGCATCCTTCTGTATGCAGTAACTCAAAGCAGCATTCGCTTTAGCACTCACGTTGAAATATTCAGTGACTGCAAATCAGTTTCTTACCTGCAATAATGAGCACGCTGTGTACACTTCGTACAATAGCCTCACGGATTTTTACTGGTAGATCCGGAATTATAAACATTTAATTGCGCTGACTACTGCAATTGTAATTTGGCTAATGCCTGCTCCAGATCCCAGATGATATCATTATAGTTTTCCACACCAATGGAAAGCCTGATAAGTTTATCCGTTATTCCCATCTCCATCCGCTGATGTGGTTCAACGCCTGCATGTGTCATGGTTGCAGGGTGCTCCGCCAATGATTCAGTTCCGCCAAGGCTCACCGCCAGCCTGATCAGTTTCAAAGCATTCATAAAAATAAATGCTTCCGTTTCGCCACCTGTAATTTCAAATGAGAGCATGGCACCCGGTGCAGAACATTGTCGTTTAAAGATTGCATATTCTTTAGTGTCTTTCGGAATCAGCCCGGGGTAATTTACCTTTTCGATCTTGGGATGAAAATTCAGGAAGTCGGCAACTTTTTCTGCATTGAATGTCTGTTGTTCCATTCTGACCTTTAATGTTTCAAGGCTGCGCATCAGCAACCATCCGGTATGTGGTGACGCCATATTGCCTAAAAAGGTCCTCAGTGTTTTAACCCTGCCAATCAGCGCTTTGCTTCCACAGCAGGCGCCGGCTATCACATCACTGTGTCCTCCGATATATTTTGTGGCGGAGTAAATAGAAAAATCAGCACCTAACTTCAAAGGGTGTTGCCAAAGCGGACCCATGTAAGTGTTGTCAACCGACAGATAGACCTGCTTATTCCTGTTGCTGTATTTATCAGCAATAGCTTTGCAGCAGTTTATATCGATGAGTGAGTTGGTGGGGTTCGCGGGTGATTCCACAAAAATCATTGCCAGCTTATCCGCCAATCCGGTTTGTTCGATCTGGTTTTCTATCTCATCCTGTTCCATGCCGGGTTTAAATGGCAGCACATGTACACCGAATTTAGTGAGGAAATGATTGATCAGGTGATCAGTTCCGCCATATACAGGAATGCTGAACAGCAGCAGGTCGCCGGGTTGAAGAAACTCCAGCAATACGGTGGAGATGGCAGACATACCACTTTCAAACACCGCGCAGTCTTCCGCTTCATCCCATAAGGTTAATCGGTTTTCCAATATTTCGAGATCAGGATTATTGATGCGGCTGTAAATCAAACCTGGCTTTTCATTGATTCTTTTTTCGCGTAAGCCATAGGCGACTTCAAAAAAGGATTTGCCTTCTTCCGCACTCTTGAATACAAAAGTGCTGGTCTGAAAAACAGGCGACTTAATGGCGCCTTCTGAAAGTGATGGCTTGTATCCATACGACATCATCAGGCTCTCAGGCTTGAATTTATGACTGGTTTCCATTGTGCTTACACTTTAGAGTTGAAGTTTCACCGCCGGATGATTACAATAAAAAACCCTAAACGGTTTTGTAGCTATATCATCATACACCAATAACTTTACACTATAAAATTACGCAACAATTGTTAATGGATTAACGGAAACCGTGAAAGAATTCCTGTACGAATAACCGCAGCGATTATCACCATTCTGCTGACTGCCGGCACACCATATCGATACGCAGATAGCAGATTAAAAGGATTCAAGGGTGCAACAACGCTATCCTTTCTTCCGGAGATAAGTAGCGGAAAGTTGGTCCGGCATTTCCCGCCTTGCCAATTAAAGGTAATTGCATGAGCGTGATGGCAGGTTTTTTCAGCATATACATGATGCGAATCGGTTCGGCCAGTGATGGCACCTCGCTGCTGAATGCCACCTGCATGGCATCCAGTAATTCACTGTATAGCATGTTGAAACGGTAATTGATTTGCCGCGCATCCTCCGAGAAATATTTTTCATCCGGATCCCTGCCCATGTTCATCACCTCCGCTTCATAGTGCCAGAGATTTTTCGCCATCAGGTCGCGGATAGTAATAAATTTCCAATAGTGTGTGAGTTCATGATCTTTGTTATACAGTTTCCCGGAATGACCTTCACCCTGATCAATTATTTCGTCCAGTGCATTCAGTGCATCCTGCCTGCTGTGCACTGTATAAAGTGTGCCTTTACCGGGATTGAAGGAGTTGTCAACCTGTCTTCCTCCGGCAAAATCAAGATCACTGAGTGAATCATGGCGTATGAGCGCTGCTATCTCATCATAAAATTCTCCTATTGTACTCCATCCGTCGTCATAGTGTTTCTTCCCGGCCAGTTCTTCCGGCATCTCTATCTGCGCGAAGTTTGCAACAGCCTGTGGGCAGCATTTATCCAGGTGAACGATGAATGCATTATTCGTTTTGCTGTGGCCCGGCAACGCAGAGGGAAATGAAGGCAAGATGGATGGATCATTGATGAATGGCGTACCGCCGATAGCATTCAATATGTTGCATGCCATTGCCATGTGCAGCATTTCTTCCCGGATAACTGACAGGAAATAGTCTTTTACATGCAATGCATTTTCTGAGTTACCATGAATGCTCCAATAGGCAGTGAGATATGGCGGCAAAGTGGAATGTTCGAGTGCTATTGCGGTATGTAAGTGTTTTTTGAGATCAGATAAAACCTGCTGCTTCGTCATCATCTGTGTTTATGAATTTTCAGGGATTAACTGCAATGAATGGCCGATGATCATTTTTGCAACATCTTGCAACGTTATCTTCTTCTATTGTTAAAGTGTCATAAACTGTGTTGTTACGGACTGCGATTGACCGGCCATAATTTTAATAACCGGCGACCTGTGTCTTATACGGAAGTTTCATACAAATCTGCCGGAACATTAAAATTTGATGCGGCTAAACCTTTACCGCGAGTCTCTCCGGCAACAGTTACAAGATTACATTTCACTCAGGTATTTCCGCACGAAACGTATGGCCATGGCACCTTCACCGACAGCGGCAGAAATTCCGGTCATGGCACCATAACGCACATCGCCTGAAGCGAAAATTCCGGGCACGCTTGTTTCGGCTATGTAAGGATCGCGCTGCAGTTTCCACATGGAATGAAATGATTTTGTCTTCTTCAGGTCACTCCCGGTAATGATGAATCCTGCTTCATCTTTCAAAACAATATCATTCAGCCACGCTGTGCCGGGCCTTGCACCGATATAGATAAAAAGGGCTTTTGCAGGTACGGTTTTTTCTTCACCGGTTGCACCATTCTTCAGCGTAATTCTTTCCAGTTCCTTTTCGCCTTCCACTTTTGCAATTTCTGTGTTTGGATGCACATAGATGTTGGGTGTCTGGCTGATATTTTCCGCCAGGTAATTTGCCGCCGTACTTCTGATGGAATCACGCCGGATCAGCATGTGCACTTCGCTGGCAAACTTGCTGATGTGCAGCGCAGCCTGGCAGGCTGAGTTGGCGCCGCCGACAATATATACACTTTGATTTTTGCATGCGCGTGCTTCCACGGAAGCTGCGCCATAGTAAATGCCCGCACCCGTAAAATTTTCAATACCCGGAATATCCAGCTTCCTGTATTCCACGCCGGTCGCTATCACGATAGATTTCGTCATTACCTGTATGCCATCCGTCATCTCCACCATCTTGTAACCATTTTGAAGGTGGATGTTTTTTACACTCTTGGGCGTCAGTATTTCTGTTCCGAATCGAAGGGTTTGTGCAATGGCGCGCTGACTGAGTTCCGCACCGGAAAGGCCTTTGGGAAAACCAAGATAATTTTCAATCCTTGCACTGCTGCCGGCCTGCCCGCCAGGGTTGCTCTTTTCAATCAGTAATGTTTTAAGTCCCTCGCAGGAACCATACACGGAAGCTGCCAGTCCTGCCGGCCCTGCACCGATAATCAATACATCATACACTTCATGGCTGGCGGTTTGCTGCAGTCCAACCCGGGATGCAAGATCGGGCAGGGAAGGATCTGCCAGGAATGAGCCGTCTTTCAATATAACCAACGGTAGCTGGGCAGCCGTGATATTTGCGCTGCTAAGGTATTGATCCGCTCCTTTATCGGATTCCGCATCCATCCATAAAAAAGGAATGAGGTTTCCGGAAAGAAATTCTTTCAGCTTATGTGACTTGGGCGACCATTGAAAGCCAATGATACGGATGCCTTCATGATCAGGTTTATAAAGGGCGTTCCACTCATCGAGTAAGTCATCAACAATGGGATAGAGTTTTTCTTCCGGTGGATTCCATGGTTTCAACAGGTAGTAATCCAGCTTAATCAGGTTGATAGCCCTGATAGCCGCTTCGATATCGGAGTAAGCGGTGAGTAAAACAGATTTTGAATCGGGATATATTTCCTTGGCCCTGGCCAGAAAATCAACTCCTTCCATCTCCGGCATACGCTGATCGGAGATGATCAGTGCCACTGTTTCATTTTTAAGGTGCAGCTCCCGCATCAGCTCCAGTGTTTCCCTGGCTGATGCATTGGCACTGATACGATAAGCATCACGGTATTCATTTCTGATATCGCGCTGTATGGCGTGGAGCACCTGCTGATCGTCATCCACCAGTATGATGAACGGTAGTTTCATCTCTCAGTTGTTTTATTTCACCGGTCGGCAGGCAGATGAGGAACTCCGTTCTGCCCGGTTTTGAATTCACTTTGATTTCCCCGTTGTGATGCTTGATGACCCTGTTTACAAGATCTAATCCTATTCCAGTTCCTTCGCCTACTTTTTTGGTGGTGAAGAACGGATCAAATATGCGTGAGAGTATATCCGCGCTGATGCCCGAACCATTATCAATGAACTTGATATTTGCATCCTTATTGTTGAAGCCGGTTTCAATAAGTAACTCACCGTTCTTAGGCATTGCAAAGATCGCATTGTCAATGATGTTGGTCCAAACCTGGTTAAGTTCGCCTACATAGGCAGGAATGGCAGGAAGATCTTCAGCGAAGATTTTTTTAACCGAAATATTTTTTTCCCGCAACTTGTATCCGAGCAGTGTCAATGTGTTTTCTATATCCCTGTGAATATCCGTGAGCTGCAAATCAGCGGTACGATCCATGTGAACATGGCTTTTAATGGCACCCACCAGGTTGGAAATCCTGGAAGATGCTTCATCAAGGTCTTTGATGACACGTTGAGAGCTTAACAGGTTTTCAATCCAGTAAAGCACATGTATGAAAGCTTCCTTGCCGGCATCCTTACAGATGATGCCAAGATCTTCACCGGAGAATCCGGCATCCGCAAATGTTTCACCAGCCAGGTTGCCGGCAGCCGGTGCATGTTCTTTGAGCCAGTCATAGATTGCATCTTCTTTTTCCAGCTTTTGCATCGGGCTGAGTTTAGGTCTGCCGCTGAGTTCCTTTTCTTTCTGCAGCACCATGCTGCGGATATTCCGCAAGTGATCTGCACTGATATTGTATTGCAGCAGTTTTTCAGTTAAAAGGTAATTTTCATCGAGCCGCTTGCTGAGTTCTGCAGATATCCTGTTGATGGCGGCAGCCGGGTTATTCAACTCATGTGCGATGCCGGCTGCAAGTTTACCCAATGCGTTAACTTTTTCATGCTGCAGCTGCGTAGTGGCAAATGAACGGGCACGTTCCGTCATATAACCGATAAGCCGCTGAATGAGATCTGGATTGAGTTGCTCCAGTGCGGCAAAGTGTATCTTATTCATACGGATGCTGCGCAGCTTTCCGTTGGCAATAGAGTAGCCGGGAGAAGCTTTCATCCTCGAATAAGGCAGTAAGCCGGTGGCTCCACCGGTGGCTTCATCGTTGGCAAATTCAAAAAAATGGACCAGCGTTCCATTATTATTCATGTAAAATGAAAGTTTGCCTTCAATGATAAACATCATGAATTCGGGGGTCTCACCGGTTTTCATAATCACTGTTCCATCTTCATATTCTGAAGTCACGGAATGATCAAGAATCCATTGCAGGTGGTCATCAGGCAGGTCGCTGAGTGCGATTACTTTTTTTAATTCGCTGATGGTTACTGGTTCCATACCATGTAAAAATATCAAATTGATTCAGTGCGATCGGAATTCGCTCTATAATTTTTTGTTTTAATCCGATAACCGATACGGTGCGGCGCAATCACCGGATATGCAATGCAGCTATGACGGAAATTTTTGAATCCTCCGATGTACATTTTGTGTATTCCGGCGGTAAGAAAGTGATATGAGCTCAATGCATCCATGACTGCAGGGTAACCCGCGCAGTTTGATATCCCGGAACATCTTGCGATGGCACTGAATGCTGTAAAAGATATTTATTGGAATAGCCACAGCACTTCGATACAGGTGATTAGTTGATGTGCGGATGGGCAGCATTTTTTCAGCCTGATGTAGCTGAGCAAAGAAGGCATGGTACTTTCATTCCTCATTCGTTACCGAATGAGGAATGAATCATCTTTACATTTGAAGGGTTGGAAAGCGCGCTGATTGCCTTATTGCTGGCAATCATCGTTACATGTTTTTGATGATCTCATCGCCAAACTCGGAGCACTTGAGCAAAGTAGCTCCTTCCATCTGCCGTTCGAAATCATAGGTAACACGTTTGGCTGCTATGGATTTTTCAAGGCCCGCATAGATCATTTTGGCAGCCGGCAGCCATCCCAGATGTTCCAGCATCATGGCGCCGGAAAGGATCACTGAACCCGGATTTACTTTATCCTGGTTTGCATACTTTGGAGCAGTTCCATGCGTGGCTTCAAATATGGCGTGGCCGGTTACATAATTGATGTTGGCGCCGGGCGCAATGCCGATGCCGCCAACCTGTGCAGCCAGCGCATCCGACAAATAATCACCATTGAGGTTAAGTGTGGCAATCACGTCAAAATCTTCTGGCCGGGTAAGCACCTGTTGCAAAGTGATGTCAGCGATGGCATCTTTTATCAGCAACCTGCCGGCTGCCAGGGCTGCTTTCTGCTCCGCATTGGCTGCCTCTTCTCCTTTTTCATTCTTCGTGCGTTCCCATTGCGACCAGGTATAAACCTGATCACCATATTTTTCTTGTGCCAGCTGATATCCCCAGTCACGGAATGCGCCTTCCGTAAATTTCATGATGTTACCCTTGTGCACGAGTGTCAGATTCTTTCTTTTATGCTGCAAGGCATATTCAATGGCGGCACCAATCAGCCGCTGAGAACCAATTCGTGAAACAGGTTTAATACCGATGCCCACGCATGTGTCAGGATTGGCTTTGCTCTTGGCCATCTTCAAAAATTCCTTGCCTCTTTTCTTTTCATTGAAACGGATTTTCCCGTATTGCGCAGGAAAGTTCTTCTTGAAAAACTTTAATATTTTTTCCGCTTCGGGTGTGCCGCCGGCATATTCAATTCCTGCATAAATATCTTCTGTGTTTTCGCGAAAGATGACCATGTCCACCGCTTCCGGCCTTTTTACCGGTGACGGAACCCCATTGAAATAACGTACCGGCCGCAGGCAGACATACAGGTCGAGGATCTGCCGCAACGCGACATTCAACGACCGGATACCGCCACCGACAGGTGTGGTTAACGGTCCTTTAATACCTACGAGATATTCTTTGAATGCCTCTAATGTAGCATCCGGCAGCCAGCTACCGGTTTGATTGAAGGCTTTTTCCCCTGCCAGCACTTCCTTCCAGTGAATTTTCTTTTTTCCTTTATAAGCTTTATCAACTGCTGCATCTATCACGCGTACAGCTGAACGCCAGATGTCCGGTCCTGTGCCGTCGCCTTCGATAAATGGGATGACAGGATCATTCGGGACTTTTAAATTCCCGCGGCTCATGGTAATTTTTGTTCCTTCCATTTGTTATTGTTTAATGATCGGTTAAGAATTCATGTGGCGAAAAGTAAAACGGCCCTTCATTTTCAAAATTAAAATGGAGAAACCCGTAACACGAAAATCATTCACCATAAATCAGCTATACCTGCAAAGATAAAGTTCGGAATTGATTAAGGTGGATTTTTATGACCGGCAATGAAAGATCAACATTTACCCGGCAACAATAAACGCCCCGAAGTTTTCCGGGGCGTTTGTTTCAGGTGAATGCAAAATCATCGCTCAATCACTCTATAAAAATTTTGCGGGCAATTGTTCCTTTATCAGTTTCCAGGAAAAGCAGGTAACAACCAGGGGCAAGTTCAGGTAATGAGAGCGTGATGGAGCCTTGTGTTATTGGTTGCATAAGGTCGGCCATCATTTTCCCTTGCATTGTAGTGAGGCGAATCTGCTTTACATTGAGACTGCTGCTGACTACCACGTATCCCGAAGCAGGATTAGGGAAGATGCCGAGCGTTTCACTGCCTGCCGGATCATTAATACCGGTTATCACATCAATAAGGTTGCATAACATGCTCCCGGATTGACAAAGGGAATCATACACAAACAGGCAAACATTATAAGTGCCGGCATTGGCATAAGTATGCGTTGGGTTTTGCAATGTGCTTGTATTGCCGTCATCAAAATTCCAGGAGAAGGAATGCTGTGCATTGAAACTGGAAGTGTTGGTAAAGGCGGCAGTCAGATCAGTAACTGCGGCGGTAAATCCTGCAACAGGTTGCGGCGCGATCACAATGTTGGATGATTTGGAATCAGTGCAGCCGTTGCCATTGGTAACGGTAAGCGTTACTGTGTAAAGTCCGGGCGTTCCATAACTATGCGTCGGAAAAATACTGGTACTGGTACCGCCATCGCCGAATTCCCAGTAGCGCAGCGTGACATCTCCGCTTGATGCATCATCAAAGTGAACAATGTCACCAACACAGGAAACGGGTATCGTATTAAAATCAGCTTCCGGCAATGCATTGATCACAAGATCTTGTATAACGGTATCGGAACAACCGGTTGAATTGAAAGCAATCAGTTTTACTGCATAAGTACCCGCAACGGCATAAGCATGTGCCGGTGAGGACTGTGTAGAGGTTACGCCGTCACCGAAATTCCATATCCAGGAAGTGACATTGGTAAATGGTTTTGTAACTGTTTGATCGAGAAACGTGATTAGCTGGTTCTCGCATTTTACACCAGTAGCCATGAAGTCAGCAACGATGCATACAGCAGCGCTCGTATCTTGACAATTGGCAAATGCGGAAGTGTTTCCGTTGGCATCAGTAGCAGTGGCTGTTACGGATCCTGTGACAGGCGCAGTGTATACAAATACACCATTCGCGTTGGCAGTCAGGGTAGTGAGGTAATAACTTCCTTCGCAAAAGTTGCAGCTGTCGTTGGCAAAAATTTCAACCAGCCCATTGGGAACAGTGGAGCCGGCAATGCCTGCCGGATTCACGATCTGCAATTGTGGCGCGGCAATCGCTCCGTTTGCCTGATTCAGTTTGATGCCACCGTTGCCTGACACAGTTGAATTGCAGAACATGCTGTTTCTTGTAATGGTATTGCGTACACAGGTACCATTCTGAAAAGCAATCGCTTCCTGCCCGTTTTTGGCAATCACATTGGTTTTCAGCAGCTCGCCGCCGATAATATTGTCTGCTGAACCAAAAGTGAGATAGATCCCATAACCTCCGTTTCCTAATGCAACTCCGTTGATGTTTAATCCAATTACATTGCCTTGAATGGCGGAATTGGAAAGTACACCGTAGATGCCGCTGTTCAGATTCCCTGAAATGAGATTTCGCTCAAAGAGTGAATCACCGCCGACTTCAATATTATTATTGATGCCAGTACAGTAAATGCCATAAGCATTAGGTTGTGCAATAACACCGGATGGGCTTGTGCCGATGTTATTACTGTTAATATCCACGAAGGTGGCATTCTGCAGCCGTATTCCATTGTTGTTGCCAGAAATAACATTATAGGCCAGCAGTGTTTTCCCGCCGATACTAACGAGGTAAGAGTTCACCACCTTAATGCCATCGCCTGTTGCTCCGGTAATCATCACACCGGCAGTATCCACACCAATCAGGTTGCCTTGTAAGGCCGCATGATTGGTAAATTCGATATCAATGGCGGAGGTGCTGCAGTTAAATATAACGTTGCCTTTTTGAATGGCGCCTACTTTCGAATAAGTTCCGTTGATAATAATTCCATTCTCAAATTTATTGATAAAGAATCCATAGGCTTCACAGGAGTCGGCATAGAAAGCAAATGCCTGTTGCATACCGGTTGCATTCGTTGTCAGTTGAATGCGTGCATAAGAAATACCGAATGCATTACCCAGTGGTTGCGTCGTGGCATCAATAATAGTTGGCCCCGTTACATCAGGCAGTACGGTTTGCAGCGTTATGGTTCTCGATGCAACGTCGCCTGCAGGAATATCAAAATTAATCTTGTCGTTGCCGGCATGGTTATTAGCATCTGTAATTGCCTGCCGCAAAGAGCCCGGCCCGCTGTCCTGGTTATTGATTACCGTAAACACATCGGCCTTTGCCAATTGAAGTACACTGATAAACAGGATGGAGGCTATAAGTCTCAACTTCATGTAAGAAGTATTTTTGTTAAAAAATTATTCCTGTTGAAGAATCAATATTTTCTTCATATAAATTTTGTCATCCAGTTTCATCTCCAGGTAGTACAAACCGTTTGTGGTATCCGCAAGGCGTAATGAAAGTGTAGGGGTGCTCAGCGGAAGATCGTTCCATCTTTGCATCTCCATGCCCATGGTATTTAGCAACCTGAGTGATTGGATGCTGGCTGAAGCAGGCAGATTGTCAAGGAAAATCCTGTCTGTAGCTGGATTGGGGTAAACATTGGTATTGCTCAACCATTCCGGTTCATCAACGCCTACAATTACGAATACGTTTTTACAGGTGGTGTCATTGAGCCCGCAGGTATTGTCTAACACAATCATACAAACGAGGTAGTTATCTGTTGAAGGGAAGGTGTGTGTCGGACTGACCTGATTGCTGGTTGCGCCGTCACCGAATTTCCATTTAACATCAAAGTCAGCCGGAAATACAGAAGTATTGGTAAAGAAAACCGTATTGCCTGAAACGACAAAGGTAAAATCGGCTTCACCGCCGGATACAACCTCCACTTGTTTGCTGACGGTAGATGCACAACCGAGGCTATTTTCTACTGTTAAATCCACGGTATAGATGCCGGAAGCGAGGTAAGCATGCGAAGGATTTTGAAGCGTGCTGGTATCACCATCACCAAAATCCCAATGCCATGATACCACACTGTCGCCCACCCCGGCCGTTGAAAGATCTGTAAACGTCGCAGCTTCCAGGGGGCATAAGAGCGGCAATACCGAAAAATCTGCAGAAGGTGCAGACTGAATGTTTACTGTCAGCGTGTCGGTACCAGGGCAGCCATCGCTGTTGAGCACCGACATCACTACGGTATAAAATCCGGGTTCTTCATAAGCATAATCAAATTCATTGAAGAAAGAGGTCGTACCATCACCAAGGTCCCACGCCCAGGAAACGATAAAGGTGCCGCTGATGGGTATCGAAACATCTTTAAAATGCAGTACCGTGCCGATACAGCCAACGCTGTCTGCGGAAATGATCGTATTGATACCTTCGGCGATAGTGATGAGTTGTGTGGTGGTATCAGTACATCCGGATGTGGTGCCCACCACGAGTTGCACCGTATAATTTCCGGGTGATGTATAAACGTGCGATGGATTGGTTTCAGTGGAATAGCTGTTATCGCCAAAATCCCACTCCCATGAGCTGATTGTCAGGCCTGGTGCGGGCAGCGACTGATCGGTAAAAGTAATGTTGACATTACTGCAGGCTTCGCTGGATGATGCCGCAAAGCCGGAGATAATGCAACTGGTGCTGGAAGTATCCTGGCAGGTTGCAAAAGCGGAAGTGTTTCCAACAGCATCATTGGCAGTCACGGTAACCTTACCGGAAGAATTTACATTGGCAATGAAAATTCCGGATCCATCTGCATCAATAGTGGCAAGAAACGTGGCTCCCTCACACTTCTCACAGGTACTGGCAGCATACACATCTACCTGCGAATAAGGCTGCGCATAACCTGAAATGTAGGTTGGTGTTACAATCACGATGATTGGAGGAAGGATGCCCTGGTTACCGCCATTGGTAACGATGCCTCCGGTGCCCGTTGTCTGTGAGTTGCAATAGATATGGTTGGTGCGGATGGAAATATTTTTCACGCCTTCATTCTGAAAATATATTGCTTCACTGCCGTTGTAAGCAATGGTATTTCCAACGCCGGCGGTGGTTCCTCCAATCACGTTGTCATGCGAGAGGTTCCGGAAGTAAATGCCGTAGGTTCCATTGCCCAGCGGCAAAGTGCCGGTAGCATCCACGCCGATATAATTACCGTCAATCAGCGAAGAATAGATTTCCAAATCAAAACCTGCAGCGCTGTTGCCGGAAATCAGATTTCTCTCTTTAACTGAATCACCGCCTATTTCGCAGTTATAAGTTCCCTGCGTCATTACTATGCCGTTGGTATTTGGCACTGCAAAAGCGCCGTTATAGTCTGTGCCTATATAATTACCCTGAATATCGATGAATTTACTGTCTGCCACATAAATACCATTGTTGTTGCCTGATATAGTGTTTCGAACACCGGCCTGCTTTCCGCCAATCGTTATTTTTTTTGATCCAGAGATATAAATGCCATTGGCCGTTGGAGCTGCAACGGCACTGCCTAATGTATCGGTTCCGACAAAGAGTGAAAGAAATGATCCGGTGATAACATTGGTGACCTTGATGCAGTTGGACGTGCAATCATTTATCACGTTGCCGAAATTCACGGCTCCGAATTTAAAATCGCCACCTGAAATGATGACGCCGTCAACAAAATGGTGAATATATAAACCATAGATCTCACAATCTGCGGCAGCTACAACAAGGGCTGAAGTGAGATAGTCGGCCGCTTTGATCTGAATCTTTGCATTCGTGATACCAAAACTACCGCCTGTCGGCTGAGATGTTCCATCAATCACTAATGGATCCGTAATGGAAGGCAAAGGGAAAATAGCACTGAGTGTGATGGTTCTGCTCGCAACACTTCCTACCGGAATATTAAAATACACGGAGTCCTTACCAATGTGATTGTTTGCACTGGTAATAGCGCCACCCAATGAGCCTGTTCCGCTCGGATTGTTATTGGTTACATAATAGATGCTGGCCAGTGATGATTTAAGTGTAAAGCAACACAGCAGCAAGCTTAAGAGGTAGAATTTTTTCATGGTATTATTGGAAATTTCGGCGAAGTTAAAACAAAGTGACTGTATATCATTAAGTTGGTGCCAATTGATGTCTGCAAATGCGATTTCCGGCTATGAAACATGACAATATGCTTACAAATCATTTTCAATACCTGCAGGTATGTATCCGGGTAAAAGCCATGTCAGCGACCGGCTTCCTGCCTTCAGCATCAATGTGGATTCGCATTATACCTTACAGAGCAGCCTGAGTTTATCCAAAAAGGCACACTCTTTAAGGTTTGCTGAACATCTTTGTGTTTCGGCATCTTTCAATGAATTGCGGGGAAGCAGATCTCACAGCCGCGTTTGATTTTAGGTTCAGTGAAATGCTGTATGCAATTTAATTGCCTGCAAATTTCCGGCGGTAAGGCAAATATGGGAACAGGCAAATCAATCACAATGGAAATATTCAAAACCCCTTGTTTAAGGTTATTGCTTATGGCTGCGTGGTTCGAAAACAAGATATTGCTGTAATAAAAAAAGGGTCGCAGTTTTGTAGCTGCAACCCTTTGGTAAGATGTATTATGCAGGCCTTTCAGAGACCAAATGCATAAAAGTATTGACCCGGATAGTCAGGATACCTTCCTTCTATCATTACGCCACCTTTCTTATTTGCAAGAATGGATTTTAATTCATCCACCGTTCGCACCGGTTTATTATCGACTTTGGTAATGATGAAACCGGCTTTCATATTGGTGTTCGCACTGAGTTTTCCGTCCATCAGCTTACTTACTCTTACGCCACTGGTGAGACCCAGTTGATTCAGTTCTTTATCGCTTAGATTCTGAAATTCCGCTCCAAGTGCGGCAATGGCTGAGGCTTCATCCTTTTTAAGGTATGAAGTATTGCCTTCATTATTTTTCAGGATCACATCCACGGTTTTTTCTTTTCCGTCGCGCAGGTAAGTGACAGTGATTTTATCACCAGGGTGATAACGCGAAACCTGTTCCTGCAACTCAGGGGAAGTATTTACTATGGTACTGTTTACTTTCGTGATGATATCACCGGCTTTTAGTCCGGCCGTTTCGCCTGCACCACCGGGTTTTACCCCATCAACATATACACCTGTAAGATTTTTTGCATCAAGCCCTTTTTCTTTGGCAAGGTCGGCATTGAGGGTAGCGATCTGTACACCAAGGAAACCACGCTGCACCATGCCGAACTTCATAAGGTCATTCACCACTTTTGAAACAATATTTACCGGAACGGCAAAGGAATAACCGGCAAATGTGCCGGTAGGAGTAGCGATTGCTGAATTAATTCCGACCAGTTCGCCGTTAATATTCACCAACGCTCCACCACTGTTTCCCGGATTTACTGCCGCATCAGTTTGAATAAAAGATTCTACCGCAGCAGTATCCCTGCTGGCCAGCAGGTTGATATTTCTGCCTTTGGCACTCACTATGCCAGCCGTAACGGTTGACTCAAGGTTAAACGGATTACCTACTGCCAGCACCCACTGACCAACTTCCACGGAGTCTGAATTGCCAAAAGCAATAAAAGGAAGATTCTTCTCATCAATTTTCAGCAAGGCAATATCAGTGGAAGGATCTGTGCCTACCACCTTCGCTTCATAACTCTGTTTATCGGCTAATATGACCTCAATCTTATCACCGTCATCAATAACGTGGTTATTCGTTACAACATAGCCGTCATCTGAAATTATTACGCCTGAACCTGATGATTCGGAAGGTTGCTGCTGTGCGAAAGGTGAAAACTGATCACCGAAGAAATCACGGAATGGATTGTACTGATCGTTGCGCGAAACCTGGCGGGGAGCATAACTGGTTTTAATGTGTACCACGCCCGGTGTTGTGCGTTTTGCGGCATACCTGAAATCCAGTGTTGCCGGCACTTCACTGTTGCCTGCATAGCTCACTTGTGCAAATCGCGCCGCAGAAGCTTGCTTTTCTTCGAAGGTGCGCAGCTGATTGTTATCAAGATAACGATATGCACCAACAGCAATCAGCGCACTCACAATAGCCACAAAGGCTGTAAGACTCAGATTTCTCAATTTCATGGGTTTCATTTTTTTAGGATGATTTTGTCTGTCAAAAAATATGCCTCGAAGAACGAAGGTAGAACAGTTAAATTTGCACCGCTTTTACTTTAACTAAATTTTAACGGCAACGGAAGATTTAACAGCTGTGCAATTAAATTGGTTCATGCAATAGAAAGCATAGCAGGCTACCTTTGGCAAGTGCGTAAAGCATGTTCCGAAAAATCCAACTTTGCCTATTCTTTCTGTTACATGCAACTTTCATTTGAGAAATACCATGGTGCAGGCAACGATTTCATACTCGTTGACAACTCGCTGCATACCTTCCCCAAAGAAACATCCCTGATCGCACAACTTTGCCACCGGCATTACGGTATTGGTGCCGATGGCCTGATATTGCTGGAGAAACATCCTGATTTTGATTTTGAAATGCAGTATTACAATGCCGATGGGAGGCCCGGATCAATGTGCGGAAATGGTGGCAGGTGCGCTGTAATATTTGCCCGTAAATCAGGATTCATTGGTGAAAAGGCTAACTTTTTGGCAGTTGACGGGCCACATTCGGCAACTATTGCGGCTACGGGTCAGGTAAAAATTTCAATGAGTCCGGTGAAGGCAGTGGAGGTTACCGGTGACGGCTATGTTTTAAATACGGGTTCACCGCATCTGGTAAAATTTATGGATAATATTCAGGATATGGATGTAGTGGCAGAAGGAAGAAAAATCAGGTATGGAGATATGTATCGTGCCGATGGCATCAACGTTAATTTTGCTGAATTATCGGGCACCGGTTGCCGTATGCGCACTTATGAACGGGGCGTTGAAAATGAAACCTTGTCATGCGGCACCGGTACGGTGGCAGTGGCCATTGCAGCATCGGTACGACAGGAGAATAATGCGCATTCACAGGTGTATGACATTCAGGCCATTGGCGGGCAGCTTAAAGTGTACTTCAGCAAGGATGCAAAAGCACATTACACCAATATTTTTTTAGAAGGCCCCGTGCAACAGGTATTTGCCGGCACAACAACAATCTGAAATGTGAATGTGGCATTGATGAAGATAAGCAGCTATTCCACTCAAGCCTGATTTGTGAAAAGCTAATCAAGGCGGAAGCCGCGTAAGAATTCCTGCACCTGCATTTGTTTTTTGCCTTCCATTTTCAATTCTTCTACGGCAATCATTCCATCAGCCGCTGCAAAATGGAGGTATGTTTTTCCATCCGTGGAAATGGTTCCGGCCGGCAGGGTGTGTGATGCAATTATTTTTTTTGCAGAGAGTATCTTCATCACCTTGCCCTTCACCATGGTGAAAGCGGAAGGATAGGGAGCTAATCCCCGTATCTGGTTAAAGATAACATGCACCGGCTGATGCCAGTCAATCCGGCAATGGTGGCTGAAAATCTTCGGCGCTTTTTTCAGGTCAACGCTTTCTTCCTGCTGAAGCTGAGGATAGTTGCCGCTTTCAATGGCCTTGACTGTCTTCAGCACCAATCCGGCGCCTGTCATCTTCAGCCGATCGTGTAGTTCGCCGGCGGTTTCATTTTCTCCTATCTGCAGCTTTTCCCGGAAAAGTATTTTACCGGTGTCAATTTCATGTTGCAGGAAAAATGTTGTCACACCCGTTTCTTTTTCTCCATTCATAATAGCCCAGTTAATAGGCGCCGCGCCGCGATATTGCGGCAAGAGCGATGCATGCAGGTTGAATGTTCCGAGGGAAGGCAATTGCCAAATCACTTCGGGCAGCATTCTGAAGGCAACAACAATTTGCAGATCTGGTTGCAAAGCACGGAGGCCGTGAATGAATGCATCATCTTTTAACTTAACCGGTTGAAAGAGAGGCAGCCCGTTTTCAACGGCAAATTTTTTCACTGCCGATTGTTGAAGGTGCAAACCACGTCCGGCAGGTTTGTCGGGCGCAGTAATGACGGCAACGATATTATATTGCGCTTGCAGCAATAGTTGCAGTGAGGGAACGGCAAACTCCGGCGTGCCCATGAATACAATCTTCAGTTTCTGCTCAGGTGCATTCATTTGATAACTTTTCCTTTTTATTGATTTGCTGTTGCTGCGCTTCGGTATATCCGTCGTTCAGCCGCCCGCGAAATCAGGATACAATAAATATTTCTTCCGCAAGGTTTTGAACTGTGTCAGGGCCGGTTCCCAGCTTCTGCGGATCTCCATTTCAGGCGTTCCGGCCTGTATTTGTTTTCGTAAATGATCCGTTCCTGCCAGCTTATCAAAAAATGCAGTGAAGAATTTATCCTTTTCCGGGTACGAAGTATAAAAATCTACTACCCAATGCAGCATCAGCCTTGGATTATCACGGAAGAATCCGGTATTCAACCCCGACAAATCATAGCCTTTGCAGACCTGGTTCAGGTAAGGAGGTTCTTTTGCGCCGGCCATGCTTTTCGGATTGAATCCGGCATTGCCATTTTTAAATCCGGGATAGCCGATGAGCATAAACGGACGGTCAGTGCCGCGCCCTACACTCACAGGTGTTCCTTCCAGTAAACAAATGGATGGATACAAATGGATGGCTGTCATGGATCGAAGGTTGGGCGAAGGTTGGATGGGCAAATCGTAAAATGTGGAATGATCATACCCTTCGCATAAAATATAACTGAGATTGCAGACTGCTTTCGTGGCCAGCCATTGTTCGCCGACCAGCATGCGGGCATACTCAGCAGGTGTCATCCCGTAAACTACCGGCACAGGATCCATGCCTACAAAGGAAGCATAGGCCGGCTGCAATACCGGACCATCTACATAGTATCCATTCGGATTCGGCCGGTCGAGGACAAGCAATGGTTTGTTGTTTTCAGCACAGGCCTCCACCACGTAATGCAAGGTGGAGATGTAAGTATAAAACCTGACCCCAACATCCTGTATGTCATATACAACGAGGTCAATGCCGGCAAGATCTTCCGGCGCCGGCTTTAGTTTGTTGCCATAGATAGAGACGATGGCTATACCGGTTCTTTCATCAATGCTTCCTGCAATGTTTTCCCCTGCATCGGCATCTCCCCTGAAACCGTGTTCAGGTGCAAATATTTTTTTGATGTGGATGCCGAGATCTGTCAGTGTATCGGCGAGATGCTTTTTGCCAACAACAGAAGTTTGATTCACCACGAGTGCAATCTCTTTGCCCTTCAGTGACGGCAGGTACTGATCCATCCTCTCGGCGCCAACCACAACGTTTGCGGAAGAAAAACCGGGCCGCATACAGTGAGAAATAACCAATATTGCAAACAGTGCAATAGTCTTTTTAGAAACGGATGTAAGCCGGTAACTGCTTATTTGCATAAATTTAGCGCTGAGATGAAAACGATAAAGGTAAGACAACCTGCTGCACCGGAAGCCGGGTTCGATTTCTAAGCTGAGAAACAGTAACGCGGAAATGCCAACGCACTGTAAGCAGATTCTGTTTTGATCCGGTTGCATTGATTTGCAGAAGAGGTCGCCGGCTTTCATCAGCGGTACCTGGCGAAATTACCGAAGTATGTCGTTATGAATGAATGTTAATGGAAATTGTCTGCAGCATAAAAATGCATTGTGATGGAGGTGCTATGAATTCCCGATGATGAAGATATCCTATTTTATTGCGCGGCGACTGGCATTTTCAACCGGCAAATCTTTTTCACGGCTTATTGTTCGTGTGGCAGTAACTGCAGTGGCACTAAGTGTGGCGGTTATGATTGTGGCAGGAGCAATAGTGAATGGATTTCAGCAGGAAATAAGTGAGAAGGTATTTGGATTCTGGGGACATATAACGGTCAGGAGCATGGAACAGGGCAGGTCGTATGGCGAAATTCCCATTTCAGTCAGTCAGCCATTTTATCCGAAACTGGAAAAAGTACCCGGTATCCGGCATATTCAGGTGTTTGCCACAAAAGCAGGTATCCTGAAAACAAATAAGGAAATCGAAGGCATCGTACTGCGTGGCATTGCAAACGATTTCGACTGGACATTTCTGAAAAATTACCTCGTGGAAGGAAAAATACTCCTTGCAGGTGATTCCGCTGCACGCAGGCAGATCATGATTTCCAGGACTACTGCCGGCCGGTTAAACCTGAAAGTGGGCGATGATGTGATTGTATATTTTGTACAACAGCCGATGCGTTACCGGAAACTCACTGTCGCCGGAATCTATAAAACAGGACTTGATGAGTATGACCGTCTTTATGCTATTGTAGATATAGCCTTACTGCAGAAAATAAATAACTGGACAAGCAGTGAAGTAGGCGGCTTTGAAATCTTTATCAATAACGTCAGTGAACTGGACAGGATGGGAGCCCTGATCAACAGCGAATACATTGGGCAGGAACTGGAAGCGAAGACAATGAAGCAGGTGAATCCAAATTTATTCGACTGGCTTGACCTTCAGACGATGAATGAGATTGTGATCATACTGCTTATGATACTCGTGGCGATAATTAATATGACCACCGTTCTGCTCATCCTTATTCTTGAACGAACCAACATGATTGGTATCCTGAAATCTCTTGGAGCTTCAGATTGGATGATCCGCAGGATATTCCTGTATCACGCTGCCTATATCACCGGCCTTGGCCTGTTGCTGGGAAATATTTTCGGCATCGGTTTATGCCTTGCGCAGAAATACCTGCAGATCATCACCCTGCCGGAGGAATCCTACTATGTATCCGTGGCACCTGTGCTGATGGATCCGGTTTATATACTGGCTATCAATGCCGGAACAATGCTCATCTGCCTGCTGACGCTGATTATACCTTCATACCTTGTGGCCCGCATAACACCCGTGAAAGCCATTCGCTTCAAGTAATTGCAGAACTTTTATTTTTTCCCGTCGTGCTCACCTCTTTTTCGTCGGATTGCCTGTTGAAACCATACGGACAATGCAGGCAACCACTTTTGCAGCAGAATCCTCTTTTCAGGTGATAGGCAGCGGTAAATACAAACAGTCCGTCACTGTTTACATAATAATCAATCCCTTCTTTTAATGGCGCCATGCACGTTGCTCTTGTAATAAATACGGGTCGGTATGAATTTAACAGTGAGGTATAACGGCTGGAAAACTAGATGGTAAATGTGCCGGTATAGTTATTCGGGCTTATCTTCCTCAGTTCGTCTTTTACTGCATCACTCACATTCAGCGTAAGAATAAAAGCATCTATATCATGCTTCGTAATCTTATGGTTATTGCGTGTTAATTCTTTAAGGGTATTGTAAGGGTCAGGATAATTCTCCCGTCGCAGGATGGTTTGAATGGCTTCTGCCACCACCGCCCAGTTGTTGTCGAGATCGTATTGCAGGGCTGCTTCATTTAAAATCAATTTGTTTAATCCTTTCAGGATCGATTGCAGTGCAATAGCCGTATGTGCAATCGGTACACCGATGTTTCTCAATACAGTGGAATCCGTCAGATCGCGCTGCAACCTCGATACCGGTAGTTTTGAAGAAAAATGTTCAAAGAGGGCATTCGCGATGCCAAGGTTTCCTTCAGCATTTTCAAAATCTATCGGATTTACTTTATGTGGCATAGCCGACGACCCGACTTCACCGGCTTTAATTGTTTGCTTGAAATAATCCATGGAGATATAGAGCCATACATCGCGGCAGAGATCAATCAGGATGGTGTTGATTCGCTTCAGCGCATCGAAGGTGGCCGCAAGATTATCGTAATGTTCAATTTGCGTAGTATGCTGTGAACGCTTCAGGCCCAGCGTCTGATTCACAAATAAATCGGCGAAGGCCTTCCAGTCTGTATCCGGAAAAGCAACAATATGCGCATTGAAGTTGCCCGTGGCACCACCGAATTTTGCTGAGAACGGTATCGCTGCCAGTTGTTCATACTGCACCATCAGCCGTTCTGCAAATACATAAAGTTCTTTCCCCAAAATAGTGGGTGAAGCGGGTTGACCATGTGTCCGGGCCAGCATGGCCACATTTTTCCAGGCCAGTGATTTTTCTTTGATCAGCCCGGTCACCTGCGTGAGCAATTGCTTGTAATCCTGTACCAGGTAGTCTCTGAGCAGCTGCGGGATCGCCGTATTGTTGATGTCCTGCGAGGTGAGGCCGAAGTGAATGTATTCTACAAATGCACCACATCCCATCAACTCAAATTTTTCGCGCAGGAAATATTCCACTGCTTTTACATCGTGATTAGTGACTTTTTCGATCTCCTTGATGCGTAAGGCATCAGCTTCGGTAAAATGCCTGTACAATGCACGTATGTCTTCAACAATATTATGATCAAAGGTCTTCAGAGCGGGAATGCCCTGCGATGCCAAGGCAATAAAGTATTCGACTTCCACCAGTATACGGTAACGGATAAGTGCATATTCAGAAAAATATTGCGACAGTGCACTGATCTTATCACGGTATCTGCCGTCAACAGGAGAAATGGCAGTGAGCGGTGTGAGCTTCATCACGCAAAGATAAGCGAGCAGAATTATCTGCGTGGTAAAAACCGGTTTTTCCGGGACCTGTCATTTTTTATTGCAAGGGATGCTCATTTGACTAGTTGTCGGATTTATCAGGAAATGCCGTGCCTTCAATTTTTAAGTTGACGTTTGAAAATGCAAAATGTAGGTTACGCCGCTTCGGCAGGTCGTTATCGTTACACATTCATTTTACCGGCAAATGGCAGAATCGATGAATGAACAAAGCAGGGTTCATTGTTTCACCCTTCCACCTCCGGTGAAATATTTGCTATAATAGGCATCATTCAGATCACTGATGATCACACCAGCCTTCGCGGTGGAGTGAATAAACTTGTCATTTGCAAGGTACACTCCCATGTGACTCACTTCATCACTGTTGATATCGAAGAATACAAGATCCCCTTCTTTAAGTTTGTTTTTTGCGACGGGTTCCGTCTGCCTTGAAATGTCGGCGGAACTGCCGGTAACGGATTTATGATACACTTCCTGCAGCAACAAAATAGACAGCCTCGAGCAATCGATCCCTGATTTTGAATTGCCGCCATACTGGTAAGGCGTATACATCCATTCGTCAATAAAGTCGAAGAGTGCAAGGTTATTTACGGCAGTCTGCGATCCCAGCACTCCCTGGTATTTTTCCTGGTAAGCAACCAGCCTTGCGGCGTTTATGGCATCAAGCTCACGGGCTTTTCCGCTAAGGCCGGAAGGAGGTGGTTTATTGATTGACCTTGATGCATCAGGCTTTGAAGCGGCAGTCTTCTTTTGTGTGCTGCAGGAAGCCAGCAGCATCAGCACGATCATTGAGAGCAGGAAGGTCTTGCTACTGTTCAGCTGACAAAGTATTAAATGCGGCACCAATGGAGGCAATGATATCACCTGCGAGCAAAGATTGTTCTGATTCCTTTTCCATAGCCAGATCACCGGCTAAGCCATGCAGATAGACGCCAAGGAGGCAGGCATTCAGTTGATCATAATGTTGTGCCAGCAAGCCCGTAATAATACCTGTGAGCACGTCGCCACTGCCGCCTTTCGCCATTCCCGGATTGCCTGTTGGATTAAAGTAACTGATGCCTTCAGGTGTGGTAATGCAGGTGTAAGCTCCTTTCAGCACAATGTAAATGGAATGTTGTTTTGAAAGCTTCAATTGCAACTCATGCCTGTCTTGCCAGTTGTAAGTGGGCCCTGCCAGCCTTTCAAATTCTTTGAGATGCGGTGTGATGATACTGTTGACAGGAAGCATACGCATGCCTTTCTTCTGTCTTGAAATAATATTCAGGGCATCTGCATCAAAGACTGCCGGAACAGTCATGTTTTTCATTAATGCAAGCAGCGCAGTGGTGGCAGATTTTCCTGTACCAATCCCAGGCCCCAAACCGGCAGCAGAGAAAGCATCCCGGTTAATTGATTTTTTATGCCTGGTGCCTAACGTCATAGTCATCGCTTCCGGAATGGCGATGTTGAGAGTGGCTACTGTAGTTTCACCTGCCAGTAGCGTGGTAAGTCCTGCGCCGGCGCGCATGCATGCTTTTCCGCAGAGGATAGCCGCGCCCATCTTTTCCAGGCTTCCGGCATGAATAAATGCATGACCGAATTTTCCTTTGTGATCAAACTTCCCGCGGTTCATCAATATCATCCGAATGTCCTTCTGTTCGGTAATAAAATGATCAGTGGTAACGGCTTGCAGGAAGCCCTCGTGCAAGCCGATGGAAACGATATCAAGCCGGCCTGCTGTCATTGCGTTCTCCGGAAATAAAAAAGACAGCTTCGGTTGTTGAAAGGTAATCGTATGATGCGCCATCAATACATCGCCGCTACTCCAGCGATCAGCAAACAAACCACTTGGAATGTCAACAGCAACACGGATGCATAGCTGTTTATTAAGATAACCCACAAGCTTTGCCGGCAGACCTGACAAGGGCCGGTTGAGGCCTGATCCAAACAGCGCGTCGATAATCACCGCATCATGTTCTATTGCCGGGAAGTCTGCCTCATCCGTAATCGTATGTACAGCTGAAGCATCAATTTGCTGCAGGCGAGAAAGGTTTACCTGCAGATCGGGGGAATATTGCTGGTCGCCGGCAAGCAGATAAACGGTTGTCCGGTAATTTTTTTGCTGTAACAACCGGGCAATGGCAAGGCCGTCTCCACCGTTATTTCCAAATCCGCAGAAGAGATAAACGCTGCTTTCCACCGAATAGGATGATACAAACACACTTGTAAATGCTTCAGCGGCACGCTCCATCAGATCAACGCTCAGTACAGGTTCGTGTTCAATGGTATATTGATCGGCTTCCTTTATCTGAGTTGCAGAAAGTATTTTGATCACACGTCTTCGTATTGGTTGGCACTTCTGTTTTTGTCACTAAATTTTCACTTCAGCTGATCATTCTTTTTATCAGCCTCAGCTGATGGGAATACTTCTTTTGTTCTTCTTGGAAGATGCCATAATGATCAATCGTATCAATCCTTACACGGCCGGAAGCATGAATGATCTGTTGATTTTCCAGGATAATGCCTACATGATTAATTCTTCCTTCTTCATTTTGAAAAAATGCAAGGTCTCCGGCACGTGCCTGATCGATGAAGCTGATTAATACCCCTTGCTCACTCTGTTGCCATGCATCGCGGCGAAGCTGTATTCCTGCGAGCTTGAACACCACATTGGTAAAACCGGAACAGTCAATGCCGAAGACTGATCTGCCACCCCACAGATAGGGTGTATTGAGAAAGCTGCGGGCAAATGCGGGTATTTGTTCAGACGCACCGGGTGATGCAGGATCAGCCACCCGTCCGTTGTAAGTAAATTCTTCTTCATTGATCCTGAAACTGCCATCGCGGTAAAAGGGTAAGGAACTGCCGGTCAGCAGCTGCAACGACCGGAATTTGCTTTGCGCAATGCCGGTGGTATCAATGGTGCAGGAATTGGGTGCTGCTGTCAGTTCCCTGAAAGTTTTCAGTGTGATGGGCTGTACCTGTTTTTCATCAATCCAGCCGTCGTAACTGTCCCAGTAGGAGCGGATACGCAGCCATTGCTTCGCACGTTCCTGCACTTCCATCACTTCACCAAAAAGGATCTGAGAAATCATCTCGCTCTTTTCAGAAGTTTCCGCGCGCAGGGGAATTACCGACAAATCACAAATGGCAAAATTCAAGGGTAGTAAATTTCTTTTGAAGTTATTTTAACAATGCGGTTTGCGATCACAATCATCGTAAAACTAAGGAAAGAAATTTCACGCTGTTGCAGTACATGCAGTTTTGCAGTAATGGATGAAGCAATGAATTTTAATTCGCTCAAAAATCGCTGATCAGTGATTGCTTTTTCTGCTGCAGGCTGCATTGATTGCAGCATTAAAAATAGCTCCGTTGCTTTTGCACGAAATCGCCTTTCACTGCAAGATCTGTTACGCCAAAAAGGATCATTTGCTGTTTTGATTTGATGATGTAAGTTTTAAGAGGTTCGAGGTAAAGATCTTCCGTATTGGAATAGATAATATTTTGTGACTGGTTATTGATATGAATAAGTTTTACGGTTTCTTCCGGCAGTGTAAATGTAATTTCCATCAATGATGTTCGTAGTTTGGGATCCGTACTGCGATACACGATTTGTTTTTGAGTGCTGTCAATGAAGATGGTGTCTGCCTTATATTTTCCGGAATATGCCACCTTATTTATGTCTGAAGCATAGAACAACGACAACTCCTTTCGCCAGTCCGTCCATGGCATTTCATGCTGATCAGTATTGAGGTTAATACTGGATGTTTTCAATACAAGAAATGAATCCTTATATAATGTTTCCACCTGCTGATCCAGGAAACCTGAAAGGTCGAAATAAGTTGGATTCCCATTGGATGCAGGAGTCATCTGGCAGGAGTTCATAGCTAATGTTGCTGCTATGAACATACCGGTGACTGTTTTTGATAGTTGATTTCCGGCTGGTTTCATCATTTTTTAACAGTGTGCATTTCTAAAGCCCTCAACAGGTTTAAGCGTGTTTCACCAGTACATCTCCTGTCATTTCAGAAGGGATGGAAATGCCCATGATGGTCAGGATAGTTGGCGCAAGATCACCTAGTTTGCCGTCTTTTATTGTCAGCGGTGAAGCATTCATGAGCAAAAACAGCGGCACAGGATTGAGTGTATGCGCGGTATTGGGGCTGCCATCATCATTGATCATATAATCTGCATTGCCATGATCGGCAGTAAGCAAAATGGAATAATCCATTGCCAGCGCGACTTCTGTTACCTCTTTCACACAACGATCCACGGTTTCAACCGCTTTCTTCACAGCAGGCATCACGCCGGTATGCCCAACCATATCAGCATTGGCAAAATTGATGCAAATGAAATCAGGTGCAATTTCTCTGAGTTTCGAAATCAGGAGATCCTTTACTGCTATGGCACTCATTTCAGGCTGCAGGTCATATGTTGCCACTTTGGGTGAAGGCACCATAAACCGGTGTTCACCCTTAAAAGGTGATTCCCTTCCGCCGTTAAAAAAGAAAGTGACATGAGGATATTTTTCCGTTTCCGCCATACGCAACTGCGTGCATCCTTTCACCGACAATACTTCACCAAGCGTATTATTCAGATTATCATTTGAAAAGATATGGTTCACCTTCTCAAAAGTCTGATCGTAGATAGTCATAGTGGTATAGTGCAATGAAAGTTTCTTCATCGAGAACTCCGGAAAATCTTCCTGCGTCAGCGCACGGGTAATTTCCCTGCAACGGTCTGTCCTGAAGTTAAAACAGATCACGGCATCCCCGTCTTTGATGGTTGCAAGCGGTTCGCCATTGTTATTTGTTTTAATAATCGGCTTGATGAATTCATCGGTTACATTCTCCGAATATGATTTCCTGATGCTCTCAATGATGTTGGTTGATTTTTCTCCTGTTCCGTTCACCAATGCATCATAGGCCAGCTTAACACGTTGCCAGCGGTTATCGCGATCCATTGCATAATAACGGCCCGTTACCGATGCTATCTGCCCGGTACTTTGATCAAGATGCTCTTGCAGAGACTCCAGGAAACCAAGCCCGCTTTGCGGATCTGTATCACGTCCATCGGTAAAGGCATGAATATACACTTGCTTCAGCCCTTGTTCCCGGGCGATATCACATAATGCCATCAAATGACTGATATGTGAATGCACTCCGCCATCTGATACCAGGCCTATCAAATGCAGTGGCTTGTCTTGATTCTTTGCATATTGCACAGATGCCAGTAATGCTTCATTTGAATACAAAGCCCTGCTTTCTATTGCTTTATTGATGCGCATCAGTTCCTGGTAAACGATACGGCCGGCACCGATATTCATATGGCCAACCTCGGAGTTTCCCATCTGTCCTTCGGGCAACCCGACAGCTTCACCGCATGTGGTCAGTTCGCAATGCGGATACTTTGCATAGAGACTTTTGACAAAGGGTACATCAGCCTGGTAAATCGCATCACTTGCCGGATGCGCCCCATGGCCCCATCCATCCATAATAATAAGCATCATTTTTTTCATCGTAGTCAGTGTTCGCAGAACAGGTTTCGGTCATAAAATTACAACTCATTCCCTGAAGTAAGGCGGAGGAGAAAGTTGATGCAGCTCATACCAAACGGGAATCATGGTATCATTCCGATTAAGCAGTTCTCCTTTCTTCAGGCCACAAAACCTTTGTTTACGAGGAACCGATAACGGCGCAAAATCCTCCTGATTCATATTGAAAGGGCACTTCAGTAGCAAGCATCTATGCATTTGGACGCTGTGACTTGCTATTTATGGGATACGTTTTGCAGGTTGCAAAGGAAATAACAACTTACTATAGAATGATAATATGGTGTAGACTGCGAGATGCCTCACACGAAGGCGCAAAGAAATATTTATTACCTTCGTTTACAGGTAAAAGCATATAGAGCGGCTACCTGCTTGATTTATTGCTGTTGGCAGTATTTTTGTTAATAAAATGAAAATTAATCCAAAATGAATTTTCCGATTATGAGAGGAACACTACTGCTGTTGATTCTTGCTCTTCCTGTTGCCGTTTATTCCAATTTTGATATCATCGACAATATCGCCAACGCCATCAGGGGCGGGAATGCAAAGGAAGTGGCGAAATATTTTGATTCGAATGTTGAAATCACCATACTCGACAAAGAGGCGGTGTACAGCAAAGTGCAGGCGGAAATGGTGCTCCGTGATTTTTTCTCCAAAAATCCTGTTCAGTCATTTGAAGTGGTACACCGTGGAAATTCCGGTGAGGGCTCATCTTATGGCATCGGGCCAATGAAATCAGCCAATCAATCTTTCAGGGTATATTTTTATGTTAAACAGAAAGGTGCTGTTTCATCCATTCAGGAAATGAGATTTGAAAAACAGCACTAGTGGATTGGCGTCAGTTTATTCAAAAGGCATTAGAAGAAGATATCAGGGAAGGTGATCATACTTCCCTTGCCTGCATACAAGAAGGCGCATCCGGAAGGGCGCAATTACACATAAAAGACGAAGGTATTCTTGCCGGCGTTGAACTGGCACAGGAGATATTTCTGCAACTCGATCCTGCCATTCAACAACACATATTGATCAGTGATGGCTCACCAGTGACCCGCGGCCAGATCGCTTTTGAACTGTTAGGAAATGCACGTGCCATACTCATGGGAGAACGATTGGCATTGAACTGTATGCAACGAATGAGTGGAATAGCAACGCTTACCCGTGAATATGTGAGAAAAGTGGAAGGTACCGGGACAAAGATTCTTGATACACGAAAGACAACGCCATTGTTCAGGGCTGCGGAAAAACGTGCTGTGCAGATTGGAGGCGGCTATAATCACCGCTTTGGCTTATTCGATATGATTTTGATAAAGGATAATCATATAGATTTTGCCGGAGGAATTGCGCAGGCGATTCATGCGGTGGTAAAATATCAGCATGCAAAACAGCTAAACCTGAAATTGGAAATTGAAGCAAGGTCATTGAAAGATGTGGAGGTGATCCTTGCAACAGGGCATGTCGATCGCATCATGCTCGATAATTTTACGCTGGATGATACTGCACGTGCCGTGGCAATGATTAACCACAAAACAGAAACAGAAGCATCCGGAGGTGTGACGCTGCAAAGTGTTCGTGATATTGCTTCCACCGGTGTCGACTATATTTCGGTAGGCGCGTTAACCCATTCCTATCGCAGCCTCGACCTCAGTTTGAAAGCCAAAATATATTAGCGCTCCCCGTTTTTATAAAGCAAATTTTATCAGTTAGCCTGAAGACAGCATGAAACTGTCGGCGTCCATTGGCAAGCATCTGCCGTCAACCATCGCAACCAATTAATCCCTGATAAACTTCAATCGTTTTTGCTCGTTGCCGGCATCAATTGCAATTACATAGACACCATTAGCCCAATCGCCTGTATTGACTGATAACGATCTTTCTTCACCCGGCCGGAACGTCCGGTGAAAGATCATCCTGCCGGTGATGTCACTGATAGTCACCTCCGTTTCCGGTGCATAAACATACGACCAGTTGATATTGAGCAGATCATGCGCAGGATTAGGGAAGACGGTGGCATAGAGTATTCCCGATTCTTGTTCCTCATCACCCTCTGTCTCTATGCCATTGTACAATTCGCAATTGATGACGGTATCCAGCAGGATAGTATCACCGTAAAATTTACGCATGGAATCCAGCTTCAGTCGGTACAATTGAATCAATGGCTGATAAGATGGAATATTAATCTTATTGTAGGTTTCCAATGAATCGTTGATGAGGTCATAAAATTCCTCCACAACATTATCACAGGAGTTGAAAACATACTTGTACTCAAATGACCTTACGGCATGCAGGGTAGGCGTACATTCTTCTTTGTTATAAAATTCATACATAAACTGTTTGCGGTGCTTCACGCCGGTAGTAATGTCATGAATAGACCAGCCATCCATCTGTGCCGGATTATTAAATCCGGCTGCATCAATGAGGGTAGGTGCAATGTCAATATTCATGACCATCTCATCAGTAATTTTTGTATTCGGCGCAAACCATGCAGGATACCGGATAAACATGGGCAATCGCATTGATTCATCCTGTGGAATCTGTTTGCCACGCAACAGGTGTTCACCCTTCAGCAAACCATTGTCACTGGTATACATGATTAATGTGCTGTCGAGTTTCCCCTGGTTTTCCAGCTTTGTTAAAATAGTGCCAACACTCCAGTCAATACCGGCCAGCAGCTGATAGTATTTAAGCCATTCATAGGCAAGGGTGTCAGTATTATTAACAAATGCATGGCAATCATACAGGTAACTGGGAAATGCCTCCGTATATGCATAAAAATCATCTGGGAAAGGCATAGTATCTGTAAGAAACAAAGTAGTATCATCGGGGCGTGGATCCAGCGGCACATGCGGTGCTTTATGAAAAAGGAAAAGGCAAAATGGTTTGTCATTCGGAACCGAGCTCAGGAAATCCTTTGCACCATTGGTGAAAACATTGGTCTTATGACCAGGAATAAACTGCTGGCCTGTTGGTGTATCATAGATAACATTGGTATAAGGATCGCTTGCTGATTGGAGCCAGTAATCATATCCGGCTATGGGCCATTTGTCAAAACCGTATTTGCCCACCAACCCTACGTAATATCCGGAGTCATGTAAAATCGTTGCCACTGTTGGCAAAAGCATCGTGTCAATAACGGCATTGCCAAATACACCATGATGATGTGGGTAGGTGCCGGTGACAAGAGAAGCACGGCTGGGTGAACAGAGTGATAATGCCGGGAAGCAATACTTAAAATTGGCACCTTCTTCGGCTATGCTGTTGATATTGGGTGAAGGAAAGAAATCAGGGCCGCCATTCACCGTGTAATTATCGTAGCGGCCATCATCAGCCATGATCACGAGGAGGTTCGGCCTGCCGATGGTCAGCAGTTTTTCACTGGCCGACCATTCTTCCTGCCCATTGATACTTTTTACCTTAGCCTGAATTTCATATTGCGTCTTCGGTTTAAGGTTGATAATCTTGTAAACGGTCTGAACACCGGTATTTACCATAACCCATTCAGTGGTGCCGGTTTTCCGGTATCTTATTGCTTCATTATTATTATCGCTTCCTTTCCAGGTAACTATGGCGGAGGAAGGTCCGATATCCGATAGCTGAACCGGGCTTTGTGCTGAAACTGTTGAAATCAACAGGATATTTAATAGACAAAGAAATGACCATATGTACTTATAATGTATCATTTTCTGATGTTGTGGAAGGGTGAGTTGAAAGATGGCAAAAATAGAAATTAATTAATGAATGGAACAAAAGGATTTAGCGCTGTGCTCGTATGGTTGGAAAAGTTTTTCAATGCTGATCTCCTGCTCACTTTCGGCTTGTTTGTCTTTAAATGTTCACCTTAGAAAAAATGTCAGCTTGGTACCACATCGGGTTTTGCATTCCATTTGACATTAATAGCATGATAAGTTTTTTCGGAATTGCAGGTGACTTTCAGTCCGCTTTCAGCAGGTTAATGAATATGCAGGGAAAAAGTATCTGCTTACTCAGATGCGTCAATTGTGGAAAAGATCCGCTGTCGTGGATGGAGCTTTGATTTAACTTTGAGGTGCTGCCTGCAGATAAGGAGAAACAACAATTACGATACAGCTTTATAGCGCATGTCAAATAAAAATAAACATTTCAAGGGAGTAGTTTACTCTACCGATCCCGGGTATCAATATCAGCTGCGTGAAGCCGGAGAATCACAGACATTACCGGGCAGCCGGCAAAACCTGAGGATAAGAATAGAAAAGAATCACAGGGGTGGCAAAACAGTTACCGTTGTTGACGGATTTACCGGCCACACAGATGATCTGGAGATACTTGGTCAGCAACTTAAAAAGAAATGCGGTGTGGGCGGCAGCGTGAAAGACGGATTGATTCTTATGCAGGGTGACCTGAAAGAACGGTTAGTAAAAATGCTGATTGAAATGGGTTATAATGCCAAATGATTTTTAGAAACCGCAAATGCCATGGTGAGGTAAATGTGTGATATTATTACAGCATTTGTTTCCAAGTGATGTTTACCGGCGTTTACGTCATATGCAATGAGCGTATTGATCACCGCAGACAGAAACAATTAATAGAATAAGCAACAAGATAGAGATGCCTGATTTTTGTCATTTACACAGTCATACACAATATTCCCTGCTGGACGGCGCGGCTGATATTTCATCGCTGGTCGACAAAGCCGTCAGGGAAGAGATGAAGGCCATTGCCATCACTGATCATGGTAACATGTTTGGTGTCTTTCAATTTGTGAAAGAGGCACACAAAAAAAATATTCTGCCAATTGTCGGTTGTGAGTTTTACGTAGTGCCGGACCGGTTTAAGAAAGAACTGATTGCCGGTTTTGGAAATGATGAAGATGGCACTCGCGGGAAAAAGGCATTTCACCAGGTGTTGCTGGCTAAAAATGAAACCGGTTATAAAAACCTGATGAAGCTGTGCTCACTGGGATTTATAGATGGCTATTATTACAATCCGCGAATTGATTTTGACCTGATTAAGCAACACAGCGAAGGTGTGATTGCCACCAGCTGTTGCCTTGCCGGAATAATTCCGCAGCATATACTTTACAAATCAGAAGCGGAAGCGGAAGCCATCCTGCAAGAATGGCTGGCCGTGTTTGGTGAAGACTATTATATAGAACTTCAACGGCATGGTATACCGGAGCAGGACAAAGTAAACCAGGTATTAATCAGGTTTGCCAGGAAATACAATGTAAAGCTTATCGCTACTAATGATTCGCATTATGTGAACCAGGAGGATGCAGAAGCGCAGGATATCCTGTTGTGCCTGCAGACCAACAAGGCATTCAACGATCCCGGAAGGATGCGCTTTTCCAACAACCAGTTCTTTTTCAAGACGAAAGCACAAATGGCAGAGCGATTTATTGATATACCGGAAGCGCTCGACAATACCATGGAGGTTGTTTCGAAGATCGAACACCTTGACCTGAAGAAAAAAATACTATTGCCGTTTTTCCCATTACCGGAGGGATACAACTCCAATCAGCAATACCTTGAGCATCTCACATGGCAGGGTGCTGCAAAACGATATTCCGAAATTTCAATAAGTACCAGGGAAAGGCTTCAATATGAACTGGGCATTATCGAAAAAACGGGGTTTGCCGGTTACTTTTTAATTGTACAGGATTTTATCAATGAAGCTAAGAAACTGGGGGTATGGGTCGGGCCCGGTCGTGGTTCAGCGGCAGGTTCCGCAGTTGCCTATTGTATCGGAATCACCAATGTTGACCCGCTCCAATACAATCTTTTATTTGAACGGTTTCTCAACCCGGAAAGGGTTTCCATGCCCGATATGGATATTGACTTTGATGATGCCGGCAGGCAAAGGGTGATAGACTACGTCGTTCACAAATATGGCCAGAACCAGGTGGCACAGATCATCACCTTCGGAACAATGGGACCTAAAACCGGTATCCGTGATGTAGCCCGCGTATTGGGTCTGCCTTTAACGGAGTCAAACCGTATTGCCAAACTCATTCCCGAAATGCCCGGCATGAGTTTCAAACGTGCTTACAGTGAAGTGAAAGAACTGGATACCCTCCGGAACAGTCCTGATCCACTGATAAAAAAAACAATCCGCATTGCTGAAACGCTGGAAGGATGCACCAGGCATCATGGTATTCATGCTGCAGGAGTAATCATTGCGCCCAGCGATATCCGTGATCACATTCCGGTTATCTCGCCGAAAGATTCAACACTGCTTGTCACACAATATGAAGGCAAGCTGATTGAAGATGCCGGATTGCTGAAAATGGATTTTCTCGGATTAAAAACCTTGTCCATCCTTAAGGATGCATTGGCCGACATAGAAAAAAATCACAGCATAAAGATTGATCTTGATAAGATAGCCTATGATGACAGCAAGACATTTGAACTCTTTCAACGCGGCGATACGATCGGTATTTTTCAGTTTGAATCACCCGGTATGCGGAAGTACTTACGTGACCTCAAACCAACACATATCGAAGACCTAATTGCCATGAATGCATTATACAGGCCGGGCCCGATGAACTACATACCGGACTATATTGATCGCAAACATGGACGAAAGAAGGTGTCCTACCCGCATCCGTTGCTGGAAGAAGTGCTCAAACCAACAAATGGTATAATGGTATACCAGGAGCAGATTATGCAGGCTGCGCAGATAATGGCCGGATATACGCTCGGCGCTGCTGACCTGCTGCGGCGCGCCATGGGTAAAAAAAATATGCAGGAGATGCAGAAGCAACGCGCCATTTTCGTGGATGGAGCAAAGAATAAAGGAATTGACGGGAAGGCAGCAGATGAGGTTTTTACAATCATGGAGAAATTCGCAGAGTATGGATTTAACCGTTCTCATTCAGCCGGATATGCAATCATCGCTTATCAGACCGCTTACCTGAAAGCCAACTTTCCGCCGGAATTTATGGCTGCCACGCTTTCTAACTACATGGGATCCACCGATGATACGCAATACTACCTGAATGAAACCAAGCGGTTTCATATCACCACGCTGGGCCCCGACATTAACGAAAGTGAACACAAGTTTTCTGCCAATCAGAAAGGTGAAATCAGGTTTTCTCTTTCGGCTATTAAAGGCGTAGGAGAAGCAGCGGTCGGTGCCATAGTGGCCGAACGGGAAAAGAATGGAATATTCAAAAACCTGTTTGACCTTACCAAGAGAGTAAGTGCACGGGCATTAAATAAAAAGGCAGTGGAAAGTCTTGCTGCCGCCGGAGCATTCGATTGCTTCGACGGCACTCACCGTGCACAGTATTTTGCAGTGCTGCCCGGTGAAAACATGACAGCCATTGAAAAAGCGATAAAGAATGCTGCAGCGGATCAGGCAAAGGCCGGTGCACAGATGCAGACACTGTTTGGCGAACTTGCCCATGAAGAAATGCGCACTCCAGCTTTGCCACAGGCAGAGCAATGGCCGGGGCTCTTAAAGCTTAAACGGGAAAAGGAAGTGACGGGAGTGTACCTTTCCGGGCACCCGCTGGAAGATTATAAGCTGGAGATGAATAATTTTTGTACGAGCGCAATCGCTGATCTTGACAGCCATAAAAATATGGAGACAGCTATTGCCGGCATCATTACCACGGTGGAACACAGGATGAGCAAGAATGGGAAGTCATTTGCCACCTTTACCATAGAAGACTTTACCGGCAGCACGGAACTCGTATTGTTTGGTGAAGACTACCTGAAGATGAAACACTTCCTCGCGGAAGGCACTATGCTTTTTGTGAAGGGCAAGTATCAGCTCCGGTACAATGCTGATGACCGTTATGAGCTCAAAATTTCTTCGATTCAGCTGCTACAGGATATCCGGGAACGGCTGACGAAACGTGTGACACTGAATATTGCGCTGCAGGATGTAAATGATCAGCTGATTGGAAAGATCGAAGATCTGATCACCAGGTACAAAGGCAATTTGCCGGTAGCTATACAGGTGAATGACTTGTCGGAGAATTTTTCGCTTCATTTTAATGCGATGAAAGCGGCTGTCGCGTTGAGCCCGGAATTTATGCAGGTGGTCGATGAATTCCCGGAAGTGGAACTCAAGTTGAATTAATCGCATCATGATGCACCTGCCCTGTTACTCCGTTTTTTTATTTTTTTCATTTAAAACGTAAGCGTGAAGAAGAAGAAAGCAATAAGGGAAAAAGTGGCCGGCACAACCCAAGGGGTAAAAGCAAAGAAACCCGGTGAAGACAGGAAGCAATATGTTCACAGGGAAAAGACAGCAGCAGCTTTCAGCCCTGATCCTTTGAAACGCGACCTCGTCCGCCAAACGATCATCACTGTTTTATGGCGGAAGGAAGAAGTGACGGAAGCCGTACTGTTTGCTGAACTGAACCGGGAAATAGGAAAGCACTTCGATGAGGACCTGCTGCCATACCTGACACTTGTAAAGGATGAACTGATGCAATGGAAACTGATGGAAGTTTTGCCGGGGAAAAAGGCCGCTTACTATCGCCTTGCACAAAAGCTTGATAAAAAGGACGATGACTGATTGTTGCAGGGTTCAATTGTCAACAAATTAATAATGAGCCGTTTCATTCGGAACATTAAGTTTAATTTTGCGTCCGTTCTTCTTTCGGAACTATTATTCTTTCGGATTGTTTCAAGTAACTGATTCATTAATTTAAAACCAAAACAATTAAAATGGCTGTACAATTAACAGATTCCAACTTTAAAGAAACCGTGCTGGATGGTAACCAGGTTGCACTTGTTGACTTTTGGGCAGAATGGTGTGGACCATGCAGAATGATCGGGCCTGTAGTTGAAGAATTATCACATGAATACGAGGGTAAAGTGATAATTGGAAAGGTGAATGTGGATGATAATCCTGAAACTGCTACTCAGTTTGGCATACGGAGTATTCCGACCATACTTTTCTTTAAAAACGGGCAGTTGGTTGACAAGCAGGTTGGCGTGGTACCTAAATCCGTACTCGAGTCTAAACTGAAATCACACCTCGCATAGTTTACAGCGGTAAAGGAATTATGTAACCCCTTTTTCTGATCGCAGAAAAAGGGGTTTCCTTTTTAAGATTCCATTCTGTTTAGCCTTGATTTTTCTGGCGCAGGTTAATTCAAACTTTGAAGAGCGAACTGGCTGTATAAACTTGTAGATAATACAAGAGGATTGCTCAGAGTAACTTACAATTTTACCATTTGAGCATGTGCTTCAGTATGCTTACCATGCAGTGTAATGATATACGATCCCGGCGGATTGTTATCCATATTAATGTTTATGGTTTCTTCACTTTTCCCGTCCATTGTTTTTTCCCAGATCACAGTACCATACATATTAAGGACGGAGAGCGTGACTTCTTCCTTATGCCGTAACTGGTATTTTACCTGTAGAGAATTGGTGAAAGGGTTGGGTGCGGCATATAATTCAATTGTTCCATTCAAAATGTCAGCAACCGATACAGGAAACATAATGTTGGTCGTTACCGTATTGCTGTAAATCGGATTGGCATTGTTGCTGAATTGAATAATACTCTTGTTCAGGATTTTTTCACCCTGCACCAGCGATGTCAGTGGCTTTGCTATAAACTTTACAAAACCACGGCTGCCTAAAGGATCGTTAGCGGCGAATGGCAACTTAATATCATCGAAATTCCAATGAAGTACCAGCGGATGAGCCGGGTTCTTTGCCACATTCATGATCTCCAGCGTGCCTGCCTCATTGGAACCAATCATGGCAAATGACGCAGTGTTAAGGTTAGCGCTTAAGGTGTCGGTGATATCCAGGTTTTGAGACGGGTTACTGCCATTGTTCTGAAAATAAATTGTGTATTCAACTTCTTCATTACCGCTTGCCAGCGTCGTGGGGATGATTTGTGTCTTGTTGACGGTCTTGTAATTGGAGCCGGCCACTGCTGTCACGGTTACCGAATCGGTAACAACATTGTCGTTCAGGTAGATGTCCGAAGCTCCGCTGATAATGCCAAGTGCCGTAAAGGCAAGCTCGGTGCCTGCAAGCACGGAAGAAGGGATATCAAATTTTGCCGTTACGGTCTGAGAAGTGAAGGGTGGTAATGCACTGATGGCCCAGGTGAGCACCGTGCCGTTTTGCAGGAACGGATTAATATCGGCCCCAATAAAACTAACCTTATCATCATGTTGAAACTGCACCGATCCGTTAATCGCAAAGGGTCCTTTATTCGTATAGGTGATATAGTAATTTGTTTTGACGCCTGACACAATTTGTCCCGGTGTGATGCTGATACCAAGATCATACACATCGGCAGCAGGGTGTATTCCGAAATTGATATTTTTTTTCTCTTGCCCGGAAGTATCATTAAAAGTGAAAGAATAAGGTGCTGCCGGATTCACGGAATAGTTGCCCGGCGGAAGCACTGCACTGTAAGAATAGGTGCCGCCGAACGGGCCATTCACAGCGTAATTGCCGAATTGATCTGAATAGCCGGCCCAGTTTTCAGCGCTTGCTTTAATGGCAATGCCGGGAAAAGGGACGTCTTCAGCATCTTTGAATCCATCGCCGTTAAAATCAACAAAAACATTTCCGCTGACTACAGGATTGAGTGCGCAATTGTTACCTGAACCGCTGAGGCAAAGTGGCAGCGGTGAAAATACCTGGAATATGGCCGGCAGATTGGGAAGACAAGTAATATTGGTGAAGTCAATCGACAGCAATTGAAGATCATATGGAAGTTCCGGCAGGCAGGCAATTGGATTTCCATTGATATCGAGGGTCGTAAGAGATGCCGGTAACGACGGCAGGGAAATAAGCTGATTTTGTTCGCAGAAAAGTTTCTTCAGGCCAGAAGGCAGTTCAGGTAACTGGTAAAGCTGATTGAGATTGCAATGAATAGAGGTTAAAAGTGCAGGTAGAGGAGGAAGCGAAAACAGGTGATTGTCATTGCAGGTCAGGTTGTCGAGGTTATTTGGCAGCGGGGGAAGTTCAGAGAGCAGGTTATCTGAACAGAAAAGCGTCTGCAGCGAACCGGGCAATAATGGCAAAGAAGTAAGTTGATTATTCTCGCATTTTAGCTGTTGAAGTTTATAAGGCAATTCCGATGGAAGGCTCGTGATCACGTTATCGCTGCAATACAGTACCTTGAGTGAGTCGGGAAGCGGGGGAATGCTGCCGATCAGATTATTATTACAATAGAATGTCTGCAGGCTGGTAAATCCTTCGATTCCTGAAATATCAGCAATATTCTTTCCGGCTACATCAAGTTCCTGCAATGTGCTCGCCGTCGGCAACAGGCAACCATTGATATCTATACAGGCGGGACAATCGCTGGCAATAGCTGCTTTGAAGTTGGCGTCAGTAATGCACTGTCCGGTGGCGTTATTAAATAATAGTATGGACAATAAAAATAAAGACAGTATCAGTTTTTTCATTTTCACGATTTATCTCCAGCCGGCTGTTGAATATGGGTGCGCTGATGCACTTTCAAAAGTAAATTGAATGCACTATTTCTCCAAAGATAAATTTAAACACACATTTTGCATGGTTTAATCAGGATTGCACGAAAACAGCTGTGGCATGATTTACCCACTGTTTTAAAGATGCTTGCACTTTACCGGTGCAGCATTTTCCATGCAGATTGAACGGCATGAAACTGAATATTTAATTTCGCTGAAACAGTTTTGCATGCACGGAAACTTTATTATGCCTGTAATATTTGTGCAATCGGGCCGTAATGCGGTAACTTACATTTCATTTATAAAGCAAAACATTTGGAACAGTACCGTGAATTAATTGGGGAAGCCGGCAAGATCGCTAATCTTGAATTGCTTGCCAGGCAGGTGGTGGAAGGATTCCTGATCGGGTTGCATAAAAGTCCGTTTCATGGCTTTTCCGTTGAATTCGCCGAACACAGGTTGTATAATCCCGGTGAATCCACACGGCATATTGATTGGAAAGTGCTGGCACGCACCGACCGTGTTTATGTAAAGAAATTTGAAGAGGAAACCAATCTGCGTTGCCAGATTGTGCTCGATGGTTCTTCCTCCATGTATTTTCCGGAAGCTGCCGAATCCCTAAGTGGCCTCCGCAAAATTGATTTCTCTGCTATTGCGGCTGCATCGGTGATGCACCTTCTTAAAAAACAACGTGATGCTTTCGGGCTGACGATTTTTTCCGATAAAGTGGAACAGCATAGCGCGGTTAAGTCAAGTTCTGTGCACAACAAATTGTTGCTGGGGCAGCTGCAAAATGCGATGAGCAGGGTACCGGTAAAAAAGAGAACAGCCGCTGCTGCCTGCCTGCATGAAGTGGCGGAAAAGCTGCATCGCCGTTCGATGGTCATTATCTTCAGCGATATGTTTGAGAATATGATGCCTGACAGCCACGAATACCTGTCATTGTTTTCGGCATTGCAGCATCTGAAACATAATAAACATGAAGTGATACTCTTCCACGTGCTCGATAAATCGAAGGAAATGGCATTTGATTTTGTGAATCGTCCTTATCGTTTTATTGATCTTGAAACAGGCGAACAGCTTAAACTGAATCCCAGCCAGGTAAAGGAAAATTATGTACGGCAGATGCAGGATTTTTATCAGCAGCTGAAGTTGCGGTGCGGTCAATATAAAATTGACCTCGTGGAAGCGGATGTCAATCAGGGTTTCCGGCCGGTATTGTTGCCTTACCTGATGAAGCGTGAGAAATTTAACTGAAAAGCGTTTGAACCTTTTGGCTTTTATCTTGCATCGTTCCATTCCTGCGGATGCATTCATTGGCCATAGTGCCGGTTAAACATTTGTAAAAGACAGATGATCACATTCCCTAATTGCAAAATCAATCTCGGGCTTCGCATTGGCAAAGTGCGGGCTGATGGTTATCACAATCTTGCTTCTGTTTTTTATCCGGTACTGTGGTGTGATGCCCTTGAAATGGTGCAGGCCGATGATTTTGATTTTAAAAACGAGGGAATAAAAATTGAAGGCCCGGTCAACGATAATATTTGTGTGAAGGCATTTCAGCTGATGCAAAATTTATATGCAGTGCCACCGGTGAAAATGATCCTGCTGAAAAATATTCCTTCCGGTGCGGGTTTAGGCGGCGGCTCGGCTGATGGCGCATTTGCATTGATGATGCTGAATGATTTGTTCAGGTTGCAGTTGCCGGTGGCCGAATTAAAAAAGCTTGCGCTGCAACTTGGTAGCGATTGCCCATTTTTTATTGAAAACAAACCCATGCTTGTCACTGGAAAGGGTGAACAACTCGCACCAATCGACATCAATCTTTCCGGTTATTATCTGCTCATCGTCTATCCGCCCATCGGAATAAATACTGCCTGGGCATTCCGTGAATATGATGCGCAAGCGAAAACTGCTTCCGGTGATGTTCAGCCGGATAACCTCATCAGGTTGATAAACATGCCGCCGGAACAATGGCAACAGTTGCTTGTCAATGATTTTGAAACGGTCATCAATGAAAGATATCCTGAAGTTGCGCTGATCAAAAAGCAACTGTATGACGCAGGAGCAGTATATGCTTCTATGAGTGGAAGCGGTTCTGCTGTTTATGGTCTTTTCCGGCATCAGCCACGCGATGTAGCTGTATGGAAGGGTTACAGATTCCATACGGTTAAGCTTGCTTAGCTTTTTGTACAACAGGAACGGAGGATTGCATGCACAATAAAGCAGCTTTGTGTACCGCAATAAAATGATCATATTAACAGGATTCTTTTTTAACCTGCAATAACATGGGTGGAAAATCTATAAAAGGCACTGCGCTGCAGCAATTAAAGGCGGCATTTAAAATTTCGCGAAATGCGGCAAAGCATGGTACAATGGATTTTGCAACGTTAGCTGCTGATCCGTTGCCGCGCCTCATCAGCCGGCGGAAATTCATAAAGGATGTTTCCGCAGTGGCAGCGCTGGCCGGTGTTGCCGGATTGTATGAAGCATGTACACCGGTGAATCAGAAGACGCAGCCGGTAATTGCCATTATTGGTGGTGGTATTGCAGGATTGCATGCGGCCTATATCTTAAAGCAGGCAGGATTTGTCGCGCAAATTTATGAAGGAAGCCCTCGTACCGGCGGGCGCATCATGTCGGTGGATGGCATGATGGGCGATGGTTTATGGACAGAAATGGGGGGTGAATTTATAGACAGCACACATGCCGATATGCTGAATCTTGCGGCGGAACTGCATCTCCCGCTGATTGACCGTCAGGCACCCAGTGAGGCGGGATTAAATGAGTTTGCCTGTTTTTTTGATGGGAAGAGATATTTGTTCGGCGACATAGTGGCTGCAATTCATCCTGTGGCCGGACAGATTCAATCGGATATTGATTCCTTATCTGAGTTAATCGCTTTTGACCATCATACCGCCGCTGATGTGGCACTTGATAATATTTCGATAACCGCGTACACCGAAAGATTAGGACTCACCGGATGGTTCAAGGAATTTATTAATACAAGTTATACTGCAGAATATGGTATGGAAGCATCGGAGCAATCAGCTATCAACCTGCTTTCGATTTTTGATCCTGGAAACGGCACGGCGGTAAAACTATATGGAGACAGTGATGAAAGATATTCTGTAGAAGGAGGCAATTCCAGGATCTGCACCGCCCTTTCCGACGTAATGAAAGATCAGATCAGGGAAGAGTATATGCTTACCGCGATTCAGCTGAATGCAGATAACCGTTATTCGCTGACTTTCAAAATTGGCGGGCAAGGTGAAATCAGCACCAAAGCCGATATCGTGCTGATGACTATCCCTTTTACCACGCTTCGCGAAGTGGATATCAGGGTACCGTTGCCCGACTGGAAAATGAATGTGATTAAGCATGTTGGATACGGCACCAACTCCAAATTGTTTGTTGGTGTGAATGAGAGAGTCTGGCGGCAGCAGGGTTATGCCGGTTATGCTTTTTCGGATAACGGAATGATGAATGGCTACGACCATACGCAGATGCAGCATAACAATAAAGGCAAAGGCGGTTACACTATTTTCCTGGGAGGCAAAGCAGGTGTGGATTGTGGTACTGTTCCGATGGACATCCTGCAACAGCAGTATGTTCCCGCCCTCGATGCTGTTTTCCCTGGTGTGACCGAGCAGTTCAATGGTAATTTTCAACGATGGTATTGGCCCGGTTATGCTTTTTCTAAATGCAGTTATTTATCCTACAAGGTTGGCCAGTACACAACGATGTGTGATGCTACCATCCGGCCGGTGGGTAACTTGTTTTTTGCCGGCGAACATTGCAGTTATGCTTTCCAGGGATTTATGAATGGCGGCGCTGAAACAGGAAGAAAAGCCGCCGCGCAGATTGTTGCCAAACTGCAATCCTGAGTATTATCAGGAGGTGAGGAAAATCAGTTATGCGTTGTTTAGCTTTTTGCCTCCTTCATCATTTGAACAAAATCATCAAATAGATACCTGCTGTCATGCGGTCCGGGCGCAGATTCCGGATGATATTGTACGGAGAATGCCTTCTTGTCTTTTAACCGCAATCCCTCAATCGAGCGGTCATTAAGGTTGATATGGGTCACTTCTACGTTGGCTGATGTTTTGATGGCTTCCGGATCCACACCAAATCCATGATTCTGCGAGGTGATCTCGCAGCGGCCCGTGATGATGTTTTTTACCGGATGATTCAGTCCGCGATGACCGTGATGCATCTTAAAAGTAGGAATGCCACTCGCCAGGGCAAGAAGTTGATGACCAAGGCAGATACCGAACAATGGCTGGTTATCGCTGAGAATCTGTCTGACGGTATCGATGGCATAATCCATCACGGAGGGGTCACCGGGTCCATTCGAAATGAAATAGCCATCAGCACCCCATGCTTTCATTTCCCGGTAAGATGTTTTTGCCGGAAAAACTTTCACCTGTATGTCGCGTGACACCATGCAATCCAAAATATTTTTCTTGATGCCCAGATCAAGGGCAGCCACTTTTAATCCGGCATTTGCCTCGCCAGCCTCATAAGCCGCTGTGGTGCTCACCATGGAAGACAGCTCAAGTCCTGCCATGGACGGAACGGCTGCCAGTTTTTGTTTGAGTGCCTCCACATCTGTGGTTTCGGATGAAATGATACCATTCATCGCGCCGCGGCTCCGGATATGACGCACCAGCGAGCGGGTGTCAATTCCTTCAATGGCCACTTTATTTTCTTTTACAAAGTATTCCCGGATGCCCGACTCTGCCATTCTTCTTGAAAAAAAAGTATTGAAGTTTTTGCAAACCAGGCCAGCGATTTTGATAGAATCGGATTGCACTTCTTCGCGGAACACGCCATAGTTGCCAATGTGTACGTGTGTGGCTACCAGTAACTGTCCGAAATAGGAGGGGTCGGTAAAGATTTCCTGGTAACCGGTCATGCCGGTGTTGAAACATATTTCACCCGTGGTGGTGCCGGCCGCACCGGCAGAAAAGCCATGATAAACGGATCCGTCTTCAAGTAAAAGGACTGCGGGAATTTTCAAGGGAAAAGAATTTTGCGAAAGTAAATTTTATCCAAATATTTTTAGCAAGTAAGGAGTAACTTTAATAAAAATCAAAACCATGAAAGGAATTTTACTTGTTCTTTTTACCGGTTGCTGCACCATCAGCCTCACAGCGCAGAATCCAATGCTGATTGCTGAATGTGATTTTGACAACGTTTTCAACAATTGTTTGTTTTCGTTTGATACTTCGGATCAAAATATTTGGCAGGCCGGGACTCCTCAAAAACCATTCTTCGGCAACGCGCTCTCCGTCCCCCATGCGATGATGACAGATACCGTCAATCCTTACCCTGTGAATTCGCATGCAGCATTTACGCTGAAATTTGCCAACAACATTGATAATGCCATTGACTGGAACCGCACCGGCATATCCTTCTGGCATAAATATCAGACCAACGCGCTGCAGGATTCGGGATTTATTGAGTATTCAATTGACAATGGCCTGACTTGGCTTTCGATGACGGATACAAACAGCGTGCAGGGCACTAATGGCTATCCCTACAGCGCCTTTTTCTGGGATTCACCGCTGATGCAGTCGCCTCTTCCGGTATTGAAAGAAAATGTGATGTCAGGTATTTCAACTGATTGGGTGTTTTCTTCATACCAGTGGTTTTGGTTTCTGAGCGTCGAAACAAACCGGGATAATTTTACACCCGATACCATTTTGGTACGATTCAACTTTGATACCGATAGTGACTTTGATAATTATGATGGATGGATCATTGATAATATCAAGGTGGAAAAACAATGGTATTCGGGTATGCACGAAATTCAAATCAGTGCGGGTGACTTACAACTCTATCCCAATCCTGCAGTCAACCAAGTAAACTTCGCTTTGTCAGGCAGGGAAATACCACAGGTTCAACAACTGATTAATATACACGGTGAAGTGGTGCATGAATTTTTTCTTCACCAAAGTCAGGGCAGCATCGAACTGAACAATATTCCCGCAGGAAATTACCTCCTTAAAGTCATCACTTCAGCAGGACACTTTGCCGTGCAGCCATTGATAGTGCAATAATGCCGTTATGCCGAAAGGTAAACGGCATAGCTGCTAACTTTTTCTAACATTCTGTATGGTTGCTTCCCGAATGAACAGTTGCTCCCGGTAATTATATGTAAATGTCATCGGCCGGTAACGGGTAATTCTTGCCATCACCCGCAGCATAAATATTAATCGGATATTTCACTTGGCTGCCCTATCTTCGCACACTTTCTCTGTAAAATTTAACCCATTCGATGCCTTACCTCTTCACTTCGGAATCCGTTTCCGAAGGCCACCCGGATAAAGTTGCCGATCAGATTTCTGATGCCATACTCGATGAGTTTCTGAAACAGGATCCCAATGCCAAAGTCGCCTGCGAAACATTCGTGACGACAGGACTTGTTGTTGTTGGCGGCGAAGTAAAATCCAAAGCATACGTTGACATTCAGCGGGCTGCCCGTAAAGTGATTCGCCAGATAGGCTACACGAAATCAGAATACATGTTTGATGCGGATTCATGCGGTATTGTTACGGCAATTCATGAACAGTCGCCTGATATTAACCAGGGTGTGGAACGGAAGAAAAAGGAAGATCAGGGTGCGGGAGACCAGGGAATGATGTTTGGTTATGCCACCAATGAAACGGATAATTATATGCCGCTCGCGCTCGACCTCGCGCATAAGCTGCTCGAAGAACTCTCTGCCATCCGGCGCGAAGGAAAGGTGATGAAATACCTGCGTCCCGACGCCAAATCGCAGGTTACCATTGAATACAGTGACGATCATAAGCCGCTCAGGATTGATGCCATTGTCATCTCCACACAGCATGATGATTTTGCTTCTGATGCTGAGATGCAGAAGATCATTTCAGAAGATATAAACAAGTATCTGATTCCAAGGACGAAAAAGAGTTTCCCTTCCCGGATCACAAGTCTGTTTGGCAATGATATCAAGTACTACATCAACCCCACGGGAAAATTTGTAATTGGCGGTCCTCATGGAGATACCGGCCTCACCGGCAGAAAGATCATCGTTGACACTTACGGCGGAAAAGGCGCACATGGTGGTGGCGCCTTCTCCGGAAAAGATCCTTCCAAGGTTGACCGTTCCGCTGCCTATGCGGTGCGCCATATTGCAAAAAACCTGGTGGCTGCCGGAGTGGCAAGCCAGGTGCTGGTGCAGGTAGCTTATGCCATTGGTGTGGCGGAACCGGTTGGTTTATATATCACCACATATGGTACTACGCTTGTCAAAGATGAGCAGGGCAAGACGATGACGGATGGTAAAATTGCAGAGATCGTTCAGCAGATTTTCGATATGCGGCCGTATGAGATTGTTAAAAGGCTGAAATTGCGTAATCCCATTTATGGTAAAACTGCAGCGTATGGCCATATGGGAAAGAAACCGTTCAGGCATAAAGTAAACGTAGGCAAAAACAGCAAATCAAAATTCCGGGAAGTGGAGTTCTTTACATGGGAGAAGCTGGATTATGTAGACAAAATCAGGAAAGCCTTCCGCATACCAAAGTAGTGAACCACAATACCGTTTTCCCATCCACAGTGCGTGTATACACCACCCTGCAACTTCACGCTGAAGCGCAATTTTTCGATTGAATGCTTCAGTTGAAATGAACAAGGTTAATGTGGCGGTGTTATGCTGATGGTGATTGCAGCATAGCAGTCCGTATTCCGACAAATTAATAACCATCATATTTCTGCCACTTGACAAATAAGAATTTGTCTGATAAGTCAAACGATAAACTCGCCGATGAGCTTCCCCTCAGGATTCTGATTGCAGAAGATAATGTGATTAATCAGAAGTTACTGTTGAATATCCTTGCTATATTAGGTTATAAGGCAGAAGCGGTAGCAGACGGACTGGATGTGCTGCGGTCTTTAAATGAAAAAAAGATTGACCTGGTGCTTATGGATATTCAAATGCCTGAAATGGGCGGAGAAGAAACAACCAGACTCATTCGCGAACGGTTTACTGACAACGCACCGAAAATCATTGCCATTACGGCCTATGCCATGGCAGGTGATCGGGAGAAATACCTCAAAGCCGGTATGGACGGCTACATCGCAAAACCATTTAAAATGGCCGACCTTGTTGCTGAATTAAGAAGGGTTATGTCTGCCAAAGAATAGACGCGCCATCACGCCAATCCATGTTTCTTGTTTTGAAGCGAAGTTTCCAGGTTCCATGTTATGGCCTTCTCCAATGGCGCCTCCCGTGCATGGCAATCACGGTTGATACAGATCCGGCACTGCGACTGCGGCACACAGGGATCAGTATGAATAAATAATTCTACCGGATTCAGTAAATCCTTTTTTACACTCTCGTCAACACTGCTCACCTGTTCATGTGCTTCCCGCACATTAATGTACCAGGGGAGCGTCAGATGGCAGTCAATGTGTACCACATTACCGTATTTGATCACCCGCATATTATGAAGATCAACCCATTCATCATGCCTTTCATGGTTGAGCTGAGAAATGATCTGCCGCAACAGATCATAGTCAGCTTCATCCATGATGCCGGCAATGGCTTTTCTCACCACCTGGTATCCGGTAAAGCAGATGAAGATTCCCATACCAATGGCAATGATGTTATCCAGCATTTTCAAACCGGTGAAATAAATCAGCACCAGCGCCGCAATGATGCCGAATGTTGAAAAAGCATCAGATTGCAGATGAGCGCCACTGCCTGATAATGCTGGTGATCCCGATTTGCTGCCCTGACGAATGCATAAGAATCCCAAACCATAGTTGATGAGGGCGGTGGCCAGGATAATGAATATACCGGTATCGAGATCACTTAACGGTTGAGGATAGATAAAACTGTAAACAGATTTTCCAATTATCACAAGTCCGGCAAACAATACCATGGTGCCTTCAATACTTGCTGAAATGAATTCGATTTTGCCGTGACCGTAAGGATGATCGGCATCACGTGGCTTGGCAGAAAGCTGAAGGCTGTACAAGCCAATGCCTCCGGCAACAATATTGACAATGCTTTCCAGTGCATCGGTAAGAATAGCATTGGAATGTGTAAGCAGGTAAGCGATGAACTTGGCAATCAGTAACAGTATGCCAACGGCTACCACCCAGGTCTGAATTCTGATGTTTGTTGATCCGGCGTTCAAGCGTCAGAGATGTTGAAGAGATACTTGATAGTTTATTTTGAAGACGGAATCCATGCTGGAAGAAACAGATTCTCAGTGGTTCATGAAATTATCCTCACGGCATGCAAAGTACTCATTTCGAAAAACTATTTTTGCCGGCAATAACTGGAAATATGATGCATTTAAGTGAACATGAAATTCAGCGCAGGCAGGCATTGGAAGAACTGGTGTCTATGGGTATTGATCCTTATCCGGCGGAATCATTTGCCGTGAACAATACATCGGCTAACATTCTTACTAATTATTCGAACAATACAGACGCCGCGGAGTGGAAGGAAGTATCAATCGCCGGAAGGTTAACCGGAAAACGTATCATGGGCAGCGCGTCTTTTGCCGTGTTGCAGGATGCCGTTGGTAAAATCCAGTTGTATGTGAGCCGTGATGAGTTATGTCCGGGCGACGACAAAACCCTTTACAACACTGTCTTTAAAAAACTGCTTGACCTTGGCGATTTTATCGGCGTAACCGGGTATGTCTTTATCACCAAAACAGGAGAGACCTCAATTCATGTTAAATCCATGAAGTTGCTGAGCAAAGCATTGCGGCCGCTTCCTGTTGTGAAAGAAAAGGAAGGTCATTTGTTTGATGAGGTGACTGATCCGGAATTGCGGTACCGTCAGCGGTATGTCGACTTAAATGTGAATGCTAGGTCGAAGGAGATCTTTGTCATGCGTAGCAGGCTATTGCAGACCATGCGTAATTTCCTGCTGGAGAAAGGGTACCTGGAAGTGGAAACACCGGTGTTGCAGCCGTTGTACGGTGGCGCACTCGCCAGGCCATTCAAGACGCATCACAATTCGCTCGACATGACATTGTACCTGCGTATTGCCGATGAGCTGTACCTCAAACGCCTGATTGTCGGCGGCTATGAAGGCGTATTTGAATTTGCAAAAGATTTTCGCAATGAAGGCATGGATCGGACACACAATCCTGAATTTACCATGATGGAATTGTATGTAGCCTACAAGGATTATTACTGGATGATGGAATTGGTGGAAGAAATGGTGGAACGTATTGCCATTGCATTGCACGGTACTACCAGGATAACGGTAGGCAGTAACGAGATCGACTTTAAGCGTCCCTGGAAACGCTTCACGATGTTTGAAGCCATCGAACACTTCACTAAAATTGATATCAGTGAAATGGATGAGCAACAGCTGCGGGAAACAGCGCGACAATTAAAAGTGCCGGCAGATAATACCATGGGGAAAGGCAAACTTATTGACCAGATCTTTGGTGAACTCTGCGAGCCGCACCTGATTCAGCCAACCTTCATCACCGACTATCCGGTTGAAATGTCGCCGCTGGCGAAAAAGCACCGGGCTAAAACAGGCCTCGTGGAACGCTTTGAAGCTATCTGCAACGGCAAGGAAATGTGCAATGCATTCAGTGAATTGAATGATCCGCTTGATCAGCGCAGGCGGTTTGAAGAGCAACTTGATTTAGGTAAACGCGGCGATGAAGAAGCAATGATGCTCGATGAAGATTTTCTTCGTGCCATTGAATATGGTATGCCGCCAACAGCCGGACTTGGCATTGGTATTGACCGGCTCACCATGATCATGACCAATGCGCCGTCCATTCAGGATGTAATTTTTTTCCCGCAGATGCGTGCGGAACGCTAGGCATGAGCTTATCTCATTTCAGTATGAAGATTCACAGGGTTAAAAGGCTAATGGGTTTATGCAGCCTGCTGCTATGTCTGGCAATGACCTTTGCCGCATCCGGACAGGTAAAGGAGGTGCCTTATGACAGCGACAGCACTTTTTACCGGCTTGACCTTGCCTTAAAAAAACCGCAACAGTGCTATTATCTTTTCCTCGAACATGATACACTTACGCGGCTGCCTGCAGGTTTTTCCAGTCTAAACCACCTTAAGGGAATCACATTCAGGTATTGCCTGCAGGCCGATTGGAAACAGATATTGTCACAGTTGGCGGAACTGCCTGGTTTAAGTTTTCTTGAGATCAGCATCTGCGGCATCAGTGTTTTGCCTGATGAAATAGGGAGGCTGCAGCAGATTCAGTCATTGAACCTGAAATCAAATCAGCTCACCGTCTTGCCGGATGCCTTGCAAAATTGCCGGAACCTTTCAGATCTCAATTTATCATTTAACAGGTCATTGAATTTTACAGTACTGAGTGGAATACTCAAGTCAATCCCTCAGCTCATTGCGCTCGACCTCTCCAACAACCTGTTGAAGAATTTTCCGCCCGGCTTGAATGAGCTGCCGGGACTTCAGCGGCTTAATCTTTCAGATAACAGGCTGCTCGCATTGCCGGGCAACTTGAATGATTTCCACGCACTTTCATCGCTTGATCTCAGCAATAATTTATCACTGAAGTTGCAGGATGAAATGGTAAAGCTGTCGGCGATTGCATCCCTCCGTCATCTGTCGCTTGCTTCCAACGACCTGGCGACACTGCCGGAAAGTACAGGAAGCCTTGTTGCTTTGGAATCACTTGATCTAAGCGGCAATCGATTGCAATCGCTTCCGGGTAGCATTGAACAACTGGTGCAATTGAAAGCACTTAACCTCGGAATGGATAAGGACGGTCAGCGCAGAAACAGATTGAAGAATTTTCCTGCCGGATTTGATAGACTTATTCAGCTCGAAGACCTGAACCTGAGTGGCGACTCAGTCATGTCCGTGCCGTCAGCCGTTGCAAAGTTTCTGAAACTTAAGGTACTGAACCTCAGTTGGTGCACACTCTTTGAATTGTCACCGGCTATTCGCGGGTTGAAACACCTCGAGGTGCTGAATATTGATCACAACCACATCAGCAGGCTGCCGGACTGGATAGGCGAACTGTCAGCATTACGCGAACTGCATGCCGACGCTGATTTTTTCGCTTACCCGGTGGATAAGATAAAGCTGTTGCCAGCGACAATCGGTAACCTGCAACAACTGCAGGTATTGAGCCTGAATGATCAGGTTGTGACGGCGCTTCCAGTCACAATCACGCAGTGCAGCCAACTTCATTTGCTAAACCTGCGCGGTAATCTGCTGTCAACGCTGCCCGATAGTTTTTCAAGGCTCACGGCACTGAACAATCTCGACCTGAAAGCAAACCTCCTTATAAGATTACCGGCGCAGTTTGAGCGCCTTACATCGTTAAAGAACCTGAATCTGAGTTTTAATGAATCGCTTGATATGCCCGCAGCCGTAAAACAATTACAGCACATGCAACAACTGGAGGTGGTTGATGTAAGCTATAATAAGCTTGATGCTGCAATATATAAGGAACTGAAAAACGCTTTGCCGTATACAAAGATTATTGCCAAAGGATTCAATAACCTGGTACCTATCGAAAATAAGTGAACTGGTGAATCGAAATTCAAAACTGATCCGTATGCTATTATGATGGATCTTCCAGCATCAGCTCTACAATTATGCGGTCGGCAATCAGCTTGCCAGAATCCGTCAGGGTAAGCAGGTTTTCGTGTAAAGTGGCAAGGCCTGCAGCAATAAACGGAAGACTGTTGCTATGCAATTGACGGGAAATTGTTGTATCGAAGTCGGTAAGCTGCAACCCCCAGACAGTTCTTAGCTGTGTCATGATGCGCTCATTGATTTGTTGTGTAGGGGTGAGGATTTCTTTTTCGCAAGCGATCATGCCTTGTCTGATTGCCGACAGGTAATGATGGTTGTTTGCAACATTCCACTGCCGCGACACGCCGTTGTAAGAATGTGCGGAAGGTCCGATGCCGAGGTATTTTTCACCCTTCCAGTAGGCGGTATTGTGTTTCGAACAATGAAGCTCATCAATGGCGAAATTCGAAATCTCGTAATGCAACCATTGTTGGCGCTTCATTTTTTCCATCAGCATCTCAAACTGCCTGGCAGACTGCTCCTCATTGACCGGCTTACTCTTTCCCGACGAAATGAAATGAGCGAGTGCTGTCTTCGGTTCAACAGTTAGGCAATAACAGGAAATATGTTGCACGCCGGCTGCAAGCGCTGTATCCATATTCTGATTCCAGCCGGTATCCGTTGAATCAGGCAATCCATAGATCAGGTCGATTGATAAATTGTTGAAGCCCGCATCCTGTGCATCCTGTATCGCCTTTGAAGCTTGCCATCCGCGATGCGCCCTGTTCATCCATTGCAGATCATGGTCGTTAAACGACTGTATGCCGATGCTCAGGCGGTTAACCGGTGAATGCGAAAGGATGCTTATTTTTTCCTTTGTCAGATCATCGGGATTGGCCTCCAGCGTAATTTCCGCATGTTGATCAATGTTGAAATGCCTTTGCAGCTGTTCAAAAATTTTTGCCAGTTCATTTTCATCAAGCAAGGAAGGTGTTCCGCCACCGAAATAAATAGTCCTGATAATTTCATTACCGATATAATTTTTCTGCCAGGCAATCTCCATTGTTATAGCATCTGCTATTGCCGGCCTGCTTGCCTGGTTTACAGAAAAATGAAAATCACAATAATGGCATGCCTGCCTGCAGAATGGAATATGAATGTAAATACCTGCCATGCATGCTGAATTAAATCATTCATCGTTGTTTATTGCTGCCGGCAACAACCAATGAAGCAACAGGTGCAACATTCGCGGAAAGGGTTTCAGACCGCTGTTTCCCTGAATGGTAGATTTGTCATTGATCATTGATAGTTTTGTAAATTCATTTACCGCAATATTGGCATGCGTTTTCTGATTTTTATCTTACTGCTCCTGGCAACTTATAACCTGCATGCGCAGGGAAACTTCCTCCTCCGCATTATTCCTGCCGACAAAGATACCGGCTTTTTAACGAAGGATTTTGCCTACAAAAGAAACCAGCGCGATTCAATGTCCGCTGTAGCTGAAATGCGCAGCCTGCTCAATAAACTCTATGAAAAAGGGTTTCTCGAAGCAACGTATTCATCCATCATCGCCGACTCCATGCGGTTATCGGCGACACTTTATACCGGTAATCAATGGAGATGGGCCAGTCTTTCCAATGGCAATGCCGATGAAGTTATGCTTGACCGGATTGGTTTCCGGGAAAAATTATTTGACGGAAGCACGTTCAGCAGCGAAGGAGTTGCCGGCATGATGGATAAGCTGCTTACCTATTTAGAAAATAACGGATATCCGTTCGCTTCCGTGAAGCTGGATAGTTTGCATATTCAGGAGCAACAGTTGCATGCTAAAATTTTTGTCACAAAAAATAAGCTGATCACAGTCGACAGTATTAATGTAAAAGGGGATGCAAAAATCTCGCCCAAATATCTATCGGGTTATCTTGGTTTACGGTTACCGGCAGTATATGATGATGACGCCATTAAAGGTATCACAGGTAAGCTTGCGGAGCTCCCGTTTCTCAGCGAGGAGCGCCCGTCGGCAGTTCAGTTTAATAACGCTACTGCAACGGTGCTTTTATACCTGAAGAAAAAGAATGCCAGCAGTTTTGATTTCCTGTTAGGTGTGTTGCCAAACAGCGGATCTGACGGTAAGCTGCAGGTCACCGGCGACGGGCAATTGAATCTTATTAATCCATTCGGCAGAGGAGAATCACTCAGTTTGCGGTTTAACCAGTTGCCCGGAAAAGCAACGCAGGTGAATCTGAAAGGTGCTTATCCCTATCTGTTCAATTTGCCTTTCGGCATAGAGGCAGGCTTCGACCTCTATAAAAACGATACACTGTACCTGGAGGTGAAAGAAATGATTGGACTGCAATACCTGTTTACTGGTGTGAACAGTTTTAAGTTTTATTTCAGAAATATTTCCAATGCAGTTTTATCGGTTGACACACTAAGCATATTGCAGACTAAAACTTTACCTGCGAATATCGACTACAACACCCGGCTTTACGGTGTCGGCTTTGTTTTCGAAAAGCTTGATTACCGCATCAATCCACGCCGTGGTGTTGCATTGCTTATTAATGCGGAAGGCGGCAATAAGACCATAAAGGAAAATGCAAAGATCACCACGCTGACAGATCCATCCGATCCTGCATTTGATTTTGGTTCATTATACGATTCTGTCAATGAAAAAAAAACACAGTTCAGGCTGATGGGCAGCGTAAACAAATACTGGCAGGTAGCCGGCCGGAGTTCATTCCTTGCAGCATATCATGGTGGCGCCATTATTGCCGATAAGATTTACGCAAATGAACGGTTTTTACTTGGCGGGTTCCGTTTGTTAAGAGGGTTTGATGAACATGCCATTCTCGCTACCAGTTATCATGTGTTCACCGGTGAATATCATTACTTCATCAGCAGGAACTCATTCTTCTATCTGTTCTTTGATGGAAGTTATGTGGAAGACCGGTCAGTTGAACCGCTTATCCACGATACGCCCTATGGCTTTGGCGCAGGCTTTAATTTCGAAACTAAAGCTGGTATCTTTGGCGTAAGCTATGCTCTTGGGCATCAACAAAACAACCCCATTGAACTCCGCGCGGCGAAAATTCATTTTGGATATCTCAATAATTTTTAGCTGATGCAGAGGACACCTTACCGCTGCCTGATGTTCATTATCGCATCAGCCATTAATTGTTTTTTTTCTTTAGGGGCAGCTGCGCTTCAGGCTGAAGAACCGGCTTTGTCAACAGCGCAACACCTGGTATATGATGGTGATACCATTGCATTGGATAGTCATGATTCTGTTAGCGCCGCTGTTGGTGTATTCAGCGATTCATCCGGCAGTGCGCTGCTTGATCAGCTTGCTATCCGTTACCGGTTATGGCATGATCAGTTTCCGTCTCCTGTTGTGCACCATAGTTATGGTTCCGCAGTGGCGGTATTATATGAAATTCCGCGTAAGCAACAGCGTGAAGACTGGAAATTCTATCTCGCTTTTTCATTGCTGATCCTGCTGGCGTTTATTCGCTTTGGATACGCAAAGGAATTTGACGAGCTGTTCTCGGCCTTTAAAAACTGGGGGCCCAGTCAGCAGATGTTTCGCGAATTGGGAACTGGGGTTTCATTTGGTACCGTGCTGCTGAACCTGTTTTCATTACTGGTGCTTTCCCTGTTTGCATTTCTATTACTTGGGCAATTTGGGTATCTGCAGGTTGATCCGCCATGGATATTAATGTTGATCGCAGTGGCTGCTGTGACGATCTTCCTGCTTGCGCGTTACCTGCTGCTGAAGGCTGCATCGCTGCTGCTCCCGTTCAGAAAGGAAATTACCCTTTATAACTTCTATGAAATACAACTTAACCGCTTGCTCGGCGTGGCACTTTTTCCTTTGGTATTGTTGCTGATTTTCGCGCCTGCGCCGTTGAGCACCTATGCGCTGTATGCGGCATTGGCAGTATCTGCGGGATGTATTTTGCTCCGTTACCTGAAAGGTTTTAACATCGGGTTCAATTATTTCGGAAGTCATTTGTTCCACTTTTTATTGTATATTTGCGCCCTTGAAATTGCACCTGTGCTGATCATCATTCGATTGTTACAAAACCTGGGACCGCTCAGGTTTTCTTTCTAGAAAAATCAGGATTTAAATGAAATTGATGGTTGAGAAAAATACCAGGCAACTTAAAACAGCAGCGGATTCCGGTACATCATCTTCAAAGCCCATCAACGGGAATTCTGCAAAACAAGTCATCAAGTCGATTCTGATCACTCAACCGAAACCGGAGAATGATAAGAATCCGTATTATGAACTGGCACGCAAACATAAAATCAGTGTTGATTTTAAACCCTTTATTCATCTCGAAGGTGTTTCCGCTAAAGAATTCCGCAAGCAGAAAATAAATCCCGCTGACTTTTCAGCATTAATATTCACCAGCAGAAGTGCAGTTGATCAGTTCTTCAAACTATGTGATGATCTGCGCGTCAGGATGTCACCGGATGCCAAATACTACTGCATGACAGAAGCTATTGCGCTCTATCTGCAGAAATACATCTTATTCAGAAAACGAAAGGTCTTTTTTGGGGATGGTACTTTTCAGGGATTGACAGAGATAATTGAAAAGCACCGTGATGGGGAGAAATTCCTGATGCCCTGTTCCGATATTCATAAGTCAGATACGTCGGATTACCTGAAAAAGAAAAAATATGAATTTGCGGAAGCGGTTATTTTTAAAACGGTCCCTGTAGAACTTGTCGAAAATGAATTGCGGAAGTATGATATGGTGGTGTTCTTTACGCCAACCGGTGTTAATGCACTCAAACAAAACTTCCCTGATTTCAAACAAAAATCTATGAAGATCGGCGCCTTCGGTCCGGTAACAGCACAGGCGGTGATGGATGCAGGCCTGCATATTGATGTACTGGCCCCTGCACCACAAGCGCCCAGCATGACGATGGCTATTGATAATTATCTGAATAGCATCGGCTGAGTTATTCCTGATCATTGCTGAATTAAATCACACTCATCAGCTTCCATTCTTGGGATGCATTGGTTGGGTAGGTCATCAGGTCTATCCCGGTTGCGATGTGCTTACTGGTTAGTGTGAATTGTGGTGTTTAGCTCATTGATCCGTGCTTCCATAAATTTTTCATTGGCCATTACAGCATTTCTGCGAAGCATCATCGCAGTTTTTGATGGTTACGTAAAATTGTTCTTAATTTACAGCAACCAGAAGTTATCTATGCAGCCAGGTCAATGGAAGAAGATAAGTGTAGTGTTACTGCTATGCATGGGGCTTAGGTCATTTGCGCAGCAGGATCCGCAGTTCAGTCAATATTTCCTGAACCAGGCTGCATACAATCCTGCTTTTACCGGATTAGACAAGTCACTGAGTGCGACAGCACAGTTCAGGAGTCAATGGATGGGCATTGAAGGACATCCCATCTCGCAAAATATTGCAGTGCATTCACCGGTTCCGGTTTTGCATGGCGGCCTCGGTATCGTGCTGCTCAATGAACAGGCTGGTGTGCTTCGTAACACTGGCGTTACGGTTAACTATTCCTATATCATTAAGACAAAAGCCGGTGAATTTTCTTTTGGTGTGAGTGGCGGTGCAGTGCAGGTGGAAGTGGATGGGTCGAAACTGCGTGCACCTGACGGTGAGTATCTCAATGGCGACATCAACCACAATGATTTCCTGCTGCCGGTTGTGCCGGTCAATGGATTTGCGGCCGATTTTGCTACCGGAATCTTCTTCAATGGAAAAAACCTTTCAGGAGGAATTTCCGTCAGCCACGTGTTGCCACAAACGGTTAAGTTAAACACCGAAGGCAGCAGCCTTTTATTCGATTATGAGCGGCAATACTACCTGCAGTTGGGTTACCTGGCGAAATTCAGCAAACAGGCTGGCATCAGGCCATCGGTTATGGTAAAATCTGATGGTAACTTTTTGCAGGCGGAAGCCGACTTGCTTTTCCTTTATAAGGATTTCCTATGGATGGGAGCAGGCTATCGCGGTTTTAACAACCAAAGTGAAGATGCAATTATTGCCACTGCCGGTATCAACATTGCAGAGAATTTCAGGCTGGGCTATTCTTATGATTTTTCGGTTTCGGCACTGAACACTGTGAATAACGGATCACACGAGGTAGTGTTGAATTACAGGATTGACCTGATGAAACCGGTCAAGCCTGGAAAAATCATCTATACACCTCGGTTCTGAAAAAAGGTTGCCGCGGATACAATAAAAAACCTGAAAACGCATTATTAAGTCCTTGGTTTGCTGAATATTCCGGTTAATCCCCATTTGTTTGTTTAATTGTTTAATTTTTCTACTTTTACAAACTTTCGAAAGTTCAACCACTTTTTAAACAGTTCCGGGTATGTTGAATAAGCACAGTTTTCTTCTGCTGGGCATTGTTGCCGTTTTGGCTGGCTGCCAGGGTGGCTACAATGGACAGTTGCTGGGTTCACTTGATCGTCCGAGTTGGAACGTTACTATTCCATACGGAATGGTTTACATCAAGTCCGGCACACTTCACATTGGGCAAAATGATCAGGACATTAACAATTCCATGATTCAACGTACGAAAACTGTTTCCGTACAGGGATTTTTCATGGACGAAACAGAGGTGACCAATAATGAATACCGCCAATTTGTGGAATGGGTTAGGGATTCCATAGCGCATACTATTTTAGGCGAAGATTATATGCTCGAAGATGATAACGGGAATGAAAAAGTAAACTGGGATGCATATATAGATTACTCGGATCCTGAATTACAGGAATCACTCGACGAACTATATTTTCCTGAAGAGCAACGGATACTTGGTAAGAAAGAAATTGATCCGAGAAAACTTAACTATGTTTATTACTGGGTTGACTATAAAGAGGCTGCCCGTGATGTAAACAGGTTGAATCCGGATTTTGACCGTACAACCGTGATTAAAGAAGAGGTGGTGAATGTTTTTCCGGATACACTTAGCTGGGTTCATGACTTCGCATATTCTTATAATGAGCCAATGACCAGAAATTATTTCTGGCATCCGTCATTTGACAATTACCCGGTTATCGGAGTAACCTGGAACCAGGCAATGGCTTTCAGCAAATGGAGGACAAGGCTGTGGAATGATTTTCTCACTTCGCACGGTGAAGCAACAAACGATGAATTCCGCCTTCCTACGGAAACGGAATGGGAATATGCGGCACGCGGCGGAAGGGATCTCGCACCTTATCCCTGGGGCGGACCTTATATGAGAAATAAGAAGGGCTGTATTCTTGCCAACTTCAAACCGGGCCGCGGAGATTATCCCGACGATGGCGGCATGTACACAGTGAAGGCTGATGCTTATTTCCCGAATGACTACGGCTTATACAATATGGCTGGAAATGTTGCCGAATGGACATCCACCGCTTTCTATGAAAACAGCTACCACTTTGAGCATGACCTGAATCCTGATATTCGCTACGATGTGGATGCAGGCGACCCTATTACGATGAAACGCAAAGTTATTCGTGGCGGGTCGTGGAAGGATATTGCTTATTTGTGCCAGGTGGGTACGCGCAACTATGAATACCAGGACACTGCCAAGTGTTACATCGGTTTCAGGGATGTCATTACATTCCTGGGACGGTCTATTGATGACAGGCAATAACATCGAATCAATCAATTTCTGAATAGTATTTCGATTTTTTAAACATTTAAAACAGCTTATCAATGAATAGAATCGTTGTATTCTTTGAATCCGAAAGAGGCAAGAGGTTGAAAAACCTGATCATCGGAGTTGGTGCTTCCGTTGTATTATTAGGTGCACTTTTTAAATTGCAGCACTGGGATTTTGCCAGTGAATTCCTCATCATCGGCATGTGTACTGAGGCGTTCATTTTCGCATTGCTGGGTATTCTTCCTCCGCATAAGGATTATTACTGGGAGAAGATTTATCCGGAACTCGATTTCGCACCTGATGAAGATGAACTGAAAATGATTAAAGAAACCAGCACGCATGGCTCTTTAACCAATCAGCTGGATCAGATGATGTCAGAAGCAAAGCTGGAACCTGAGCTGATCAGGAGATTGGGAGATAATCTGAAACGGCTTGGAGATAATATTTCTCAACTGCATGATTTTACTGACGCATCCATGGCCACCAATGAATACTCTGCCAGCGCCAAACAGGCAGCCGGTGCTTTGGCAGAGATGAAGGTAGCATATGCCAACGCTACAGAAGCAGCCAAACTGCTTGGTAATGCAACTGCTGAAACAAAAAGCTATCATGAACAGGTACAACAGGTTTCTAAAAATCTTGCACAGCTCAATGCCATTTATGAACTGGAACTGCAGGATACCAACAGTCACCTGAAAACGATGAATAAGTTTTATGGCTCGCTCACGCAGGCTATGGATAATCTTTCCGAATCTGTGGAAGACACCCGGAAATACCGTTCAGAAATGTCTGGCCTGGCTAAAAACCTGTCACAGCTCAACAACGTGTACGGCAATATGCTGACAGCAATGACCATGGGTGGTCAGCATCGCGAGGGATAGAGAGAGAAGAGTATAGTATAGTTCGTTTTTCCAACAGTTATCAAAATTGAATTAAAGAATGTCCATACCTAAGGAACCGCGCCAGATCATGATCAACCTCATGTACCTGGTGTTGACAGCCCTTCTTGCATTAAATGTGTCGGCTGAAATCCTGCATGCATTTCATGTTGTGAATTCCGGCCTTGCTGTTTCATCCGCTGCCATAACCAGCAAGAATAATCAGACTTTCGCCGCATTTGAGGAGCAGTTTAAAAACGACTCACAGCGCACCGGCCCATTCCTTGAAAAGGCAAAGAAAGCGAAAGTGATGTCCGATCAGCTTTATGCGGAGATTGAAGATATTCAGAGGGAACTGATTGCTGAATCAGGCGGTATCGTGAGCAATGAAACCGGTGAGAAGCTGGATGTGAAATCAATGCCGGTAGCTGAACTGATGAAAAAGGGAGAATTATTTGATGATCGCAATCTCGAGGTTTCCACGAATCTCATGATCAATAAAGGAAAGGGGGATGAACTGAAGGCAAAAATCAACAAGTTGCGGGCCGACCTGCTTACTTTAGTTGATAATCCGCAAGACAAGAAAACACTGGAAACACAGATTTCAGTGCATGCAGTAGATCCGACTGAGAAAATTGATGGGGTATTAAAAAACTGGACAGTCACTAATTTTGAAATGGTGCCAACCATCGCTGCACTTACCTTGCTGAACAAATACCAGAACGATATCCGTAATTCGGAAGATCTGATTGTGGAATATCTCTTTAAGCAGGTGAATGCAAAAACGGTGGTAGTAGACAGGATCCTGGCAAAGGTGATTGCGCCCACAAGCTATATCATGGCCGGACAACAATACAAAGCCGACATTTTTGTGGCTGCATACAGCTCAACCGTGAACCCTGAAGTATATGTAGGACCTTTGAATTATGGTATTGCACAGAAGGATGAAAACGGTAACTTCAAAGAACTGACCGAGAATCCTGTTTCCGGCGGTGGCAAGAAAATAGAAGTGGTGGATGGAATGGGAAAGTATGAAACGGTGGCCGGTGGAGAAGGGATACAGAAATATTCAGGTGCTGTAATGGTGCAGGGCCCTGATGGCAAACCAAGATATTATCCTTTTGAATCAGAATACCAGACAGCAAAAGGTTCGGTTGTGGTATCATCTGAGAACCTGAATATCATTTATGCCGGTATTCCGAATCCTTTCTCGGTTTCAGTTCCGGGATTTCCTGCCGACAAAGTGAGTGCTTCCGCAACCCAGGGAAGCTTTACGAAATCAGGGTCCGGCAAATATACCGCTGATATGCCCGGTTCACTGGTGAATCAGAAAGTCACTGTGAATGTATCCGTGGCACTGGAAGGGGGCAACCGGCAGATTGGCTCGCAGGAATTTGTTATTAAGAGAATACCCGATCCAATTGCTGCCATCAATGGTACGATTACGGAAGGTGATATCCCAACAAGCACTTTGAAGGCTGTGCCCGGTATCGGTGCAATCCTGAAGGACTTCTACTTCCAGGGCGTGCGTTTTGATGTAACCTCGTTTGAATGTGTTTATATTCCAAAGAGACAAGATGCGCGGATAGAACAAAACTCCGGCGCAAAATTTAATGCAAAGGTTGCGCAGTTTGTGCAGGGATGTAAACCCGGAGATCAGATCATCTTCAGAAAGATAAGAGCAGTAGGTCCTGATAAAACACCTAGAAATCTTAATAGTATTCCGCTTCAGATCAAATAAAGGATTCAATCCGTAAATCAGTTGTTATGAAGAAAATGAGCATCCTTCCCGTCTTTTCAGTTATCATGCTTGCGGGGGCATTCAGTGCTTTCGGGCAGGCTGATGAAACTATGCCAAGGGATCTGTTTTATGACAAGGTAAGCCCCGTGGAAAGGGAAGTTGTTCCTTACGATAATATCCGTGAAGCGGATGTTCTGTGGCAAAAGCGTGTTTGGAGAATCATTGATTCCAGGGAAAAGATGAACCTGCCGTTTAAATATGAGGGCATCGACTGGAAAGACCTGAAACCACTCGTTTTCATCCTTCGTGATGCTGCTATCTCGGGCGAAATCACTGTATACCAGGAGGATAATTTCAAGACGGTGAAATTGCCCGCCGATGTTGCCAAGATTGGCGCCGGCAATGATACCATTCAACTCTCAGACCTTGATGGTAACTATGTGAAAGATACTGTTCTCGTAAGAGAGTTTGACCCCACGAAGGTCAGCAAATACCGTATAAAGGAAGATTGGTTTTTTGATAAGGAGACTTCCAGCATGCAGGTTCGCATACTTGCCATTGCACCGCTTTATTATGATGATCAGATTCAGCTGGATCTTCCGATGTTCTGGGCATATTATCCAACCACCCGAAACGTGCTGGTAAAGCAGGAGGTGTTTAATGCCCGTAATGATGCCATAAGATTATCATGGGATGATCTTTTTGAGATGCGGATGTTCAGCAGTTACATCTACAAAGAGTCCAATGTGTTTGACCGGAGGATACAGGACTATGCTACCGGCACGGATGCCTTGCGCGAGTCAGACCGGATCAAGCAGGAAATTTTTGAGTACGAGCATAATCTGTGGTCGTATTAACCGAAGCTCGCAGAGAATCTGGTGTATATTTTTTTCTGTGAACACCAGCCCGCCCGCCCGGAATAATTCCCTGATGGTGTAACAAATTTTATCCGGGGCGATTTTCATAAAGACGTTGAGTTCATCAAACTGACACTGTATTGCAACAAGCCGGGCATGCAGTTGTGACTCCTTCGTTATCTCACTTTTGCTTTGTTCTCCTTATGTATTACTTTCTTCAATAGAAAATGCTCAATGGATTTATTGATCGGTCCCAACGAAAAGATGATCACCATTTTTACGATCAATGAAATAAAATAATTGTTTGCCGGAACAACAGATAAGGCAAAATGTAAAATTGTGTCGTCCAGTATAAATAGCGCGATGGCAATAACAAGCGTAATCGCCCTCGCTTTTCTTCCGATTTTGGCGCGCGTCAGTTCATCAACGATTTCCTGCAGTTCAATGTTCTTCTTTTCAATCTCCTGTTTTTGTTTTTTGATGATACTGTTTTCCTTTTTAGTCTGCTCGGCTTCGAATATAATCCGTGCATTTATTAATTTCCTGGCATTATCTTCTGCTTCCACCTGCTCACGGAGATGATGAAAATCTTTATAGTGCTGCAGGCTCTTTGTAAGATCGCCCCTTCGTTCGTATATATCCGACAACAGCAGGTGCATCTGATACATTTTGAGCTTCACTTTGAGTGGCAAGGCCATTTTCAATCCTTTTTCGAGAATATCAACTGAATCCTTCCACCGTTGCTGTTTTATATATGTTTCTCCCAACTGCAGACAACTTGTTATGACTCCGCCTGTAAATCCATATTGTTCTCTCATGGTAAGGGCTTCGAGGTGCAATTTCCCTGCTGTTTCAAAATCCTGAACAGCATAGTAGTAATTGCCCAGTTCACCGATTGAATTGCAAAGCGATAATGGATGATTATATTTTTCTGCAACCGTCTTCGCTTTTTCAAAGCATAGTTTTGCTGCGGGATAATTTTGATTAATAAGATAAACTTTTCCAAGGCCATGCAAAGCGTAAATATTCCAGTAAAATGAACCTGTAGCCTCTGCCTTTTCCAGGCTCGTGGTGAAATGACTGATCGCTGCTTCATACTGTTTCATCTCTAAGAGCGTTCCGCCAAGCGTGACACCACATGCCATATAGAAATGGCGGAATAATTCAGTTTTTTTTAGTTGCTCATGTGCCTCCCAAAGTGCCATGAGGGCCATATCAAAATTTCCAAGTGTGCGATAGATACTTCCCTGCAGGAGAGTGCAGACTGCAGCGCCGTTGCGATCATTCTGCCCATTAAATAGGTCTGTTAATTCCGTAAGCATGGGCATCGCTAATTCATATTGCTCATTGTAGAACCGGCTGAATGCAAGGATCAGTTTCGAATAAGCAAACCTCAGTTGTTTGTGCTTTGCATGCTGCTCTGTCCATTTATAATGGCTCTCCGCCAAATCGAGCAGTTTGGACCTTTCTAATAAAATAGCAGATTCAAAAAAGGCCACCGCATGTGTTGCTATATCTGCCGATGCGCATTTTTTGAGCTCATCCAAATGACGGTTGATATGATGGTAATCGTGCATGAATGAAAGTGAAACTAAGAAAAGTAATTTCAAATATGCAAGACATTTATCTGCTCCTGTCTGCCTTCATTTCTAATGAATGTAATGAGATTGCTTTCCGCACTGCGCAGGCACTCATACAAGATATACAGCGATAACTATCTGGGGATGCATTTAGTCAATCAGACTTGAGCAAATCCCTTTTTCAAAAAATGGGAAGTCATCAGGTTAGCCCAAAGCCTTTATCAATAATTATTTTTTGTTTGAAGTCATCGATTTTTAGTAAGTGGCTGTTGAAGTTGTTGCTTTCTTTTTTACTGTTTTGCTTTCGACCTGCACAGCATTCACTTTGGATTGGTTGACGGCCTTGAAACGGCATTGTTGGTTTTCGGCTGCCGTTGTGTGCCTTGCTGATATTGTTTAAAGCTTTGATTTCTTTGCTGACCCAGATCTCTTTGTTGTTGTTGCTTTTGCAACTGAGTGCGGTCAAATGTATTGCTGACCGAAGTACCTGTTTTTTTCTGCGGTTTGTCAGCAACCGGACTCGCGGGTTTCGATGGCGTCATCTTTCCTGACGAGGGTTTTGTCCATCTGTTGCTCTTGCTATCATATTGTTTCCACGCATCATCACGCCCTTTATAAATGTTTCCATATTGATCGGTGTAAACATCATTTTTAACCGTTCCTGTCCGTGTACCGTTTGCCGGAGTTGCAGCAGTGGCAGTGCGGGAGGCATTTCCTTTGTCAATGTTATTTCCCTTTCCTCCTGTAGTGCCCGGCCGGTCGATACTACCCGAGCCATTGCCTGTATTAACTGTTCCGGAAAAAATACCGGGACGGCTGATATAAAGATTTCCGGATCCATTTGCTTCATTCGGTCCAATATGTTCCACCGGTTTGTAATCAGGTTTACTGTTGCTGCTATAGGTATTTCTTGGCCCGTAATAATAATTGTTGTAGGAGTACACTGGTTTATCACCGTAGTAGTGGTTGCACCAGTAATGATACGGAGGATGATAGTATGACGGTCCCCACCAACCGCCATACCAGGAGTTGAAATAGTAGCCATAGGGCAGATAAAACCAACCGCCAAAATTGAATGACAACCCAAAGCTCCACCCTGACCATGGGTTATAGAACATATTAAATCCATAAGTATAGGGCCTCGGGTAAAAATAATTTCCATACCACGGATTGTAGTACCAACCGGTACCGTAAACAATCGTAGGCCCAACTATGTAAGAGCCAAGATATCCGGGAGTGTAACCTACGTAAACAACATCAGGTGTATAATCATAAACGTAAACATACTTCACATTGTAAACAGGGCTGGAAGGCGGAATCTGATCCACTTCATCAGGACGATCAAGGGCCACCTGCCAGGGTCCGCCGGGAGAAGAAGATTCGAACCAAACACCATTGTCAACTGCGTAATATTTGGTGCCTTCACGAAGCACAATAGCTGCAGTATTTGGGGAATAGTAGAGGTCATCGGTACCTTCAACTCTTTCAAATTGAGGGTCACCATCATAACTTACCGATGCGGAAGCCGACTTCCTGTCTACCACTGCCGTTTGCGGAATCTGTGCATCTCGCAATGCGTCATTGGCCTGTGTCGTTCCGGCTACATTTGCCAGCACAATATCTTTTTCAGAACCCACCGGAATATTTTTGAAATCAGCAGGCAACTGATCACTGGCCACATAGCTCCAGTTTCCCGTCAGTGCAGGCGCCTTATACCAGCGGCCGGCAATCAAGATGAAATACTCCTGTGATTGCATATGTAAAAAAACATTATTCGTCGAATTTCTAAGGTAGAGTAAATCAGTCCCTTTAATAGAGGCAAAGTCAGGTTCGCCATCATATTGAATCAACTCGGCAGGTTCCGTAGATACCAGTATTTCCTGTTCCGGTTCACGATTTACCGTATCACGTAATGGAATGTTACCTTCTTTTTCAAGCGTGCGTGAAGCCTGGTTGATTGTGGCCGGCAGATTTTCTGCAGGTGCCCAGCCATTCATAACAGATGATGAAGCATACCATATGCCATCACCATTTAAATAATACTTCTTTTCATTTGGCTCATATAGTATTAAAAAGGGTGTATTAACCACCTGCTGTAAACCGGTTTCACGGAAGTCGGCGAATTTCGGTTCACCATCTATCAATACCAACACAGCAGGCTTGTCGGCAACTATGATTTTCGGAGGTGTATTCTTTATGCCTGCCGCCAGTTCGTCTGCTTGTTTGTTTTCATCCAGTGTTACCAGGAGCCTGTCAATTGATATTTCGAGGTTCCACGACTGGGCATCAGTTTCGATGATACCTGCCATTGCATCTATCTTGGCAGAATCCGGATAAGCAGGAAGGCGCAAATCAATAACCTTGATGGTTTCCAGTGTGGCCATCCTGTTGTCCCTGTCAGTATTTAATCTTACTTCGGCCCACATAACACCAAATACAGGATCTTTCATGCCTGCATTTTTAGCAGAAATTGCAGCACGCACATTTAACAGGTTTCCATTCAGCGATTCGGGTTGCGGCTGATAGATGGTAATCTTTACTTCGTCTTTATCAATAACTTTTGGCCACGGATCTATCTGTGCTGCAAGCAAGGCGGGAAGAAACAGGATACATGTGAGGAACAGAAAAGCTGGGGGAAGGAGTCGCGCTTTCATAGTATGAGCATTCAAGTGAATAACAATCCATATTCACTGCGAAAATTGAACCAAGATGAATCTGCGGATAACCGGATGATACTTTGTCAGGCTGTGCAATCGTAATTATCTAATTCTGTTCCTGTTCCTGTTGTGATGAAGATTCAGCTGTGTTTCTATGCTGAAAATGAGCTTGTATCAAAGCAGACCGGTGCTTTCCGATAACAGCATTCAGTTCTTCAGAGGATGCTGACTTGATTTTTTCAACAGAATGAAAGTGTCTTAATAATTTTTCTGCGGTCTTGTCGGAGATACCTTTGATATGAAGTAAGGACGATTGTAAGGTAGCATTATCTCTCTTCCGGCGATGGAACGTAATGGCAAAGCGATGCGCTTCATCGCGCAGCTGCTGAATGAGCCTTAGAGATGGTGATTTTTTATCGACATACAATGGTAACGGATCACCCGGAAAATAAATTTCCTCCAATCGCTTCGCAATGCCTGCTATTGCAACACTGCCGGTAAGTCCTAATTTTTCCAGGCTGTTCATGGCAGCGTTCAGCTGTCCCTTACCTCCATCAATCATAATAAGCTGCGGCAGCGACTGCTTTTCATCCTGTAATCTTTTATAACGGCGAAATACGATCTCTTCCATTGAGGCAAAATCATTGGGGCCCGTAACGGTTTTTATATTGTAATGACGGTAATCTTTTTTTGCGGGCTTTCCATTCCTGAATACGACCATCGAAGCAACGGGGTACGCACCCTGGAAATTTGAATTGTCGAAACATTCAATATGTACGGGCAACTCCGTAAGCCGGAAATCCTTTTGCAGTTGAGATAGTATTCTTATGGCAGGCGACTCTCGTTTGTTGTCAATGCTTTCTTTCATTTTCGCCAGCAGGTAGTAAGCAAGATTTTTTTCTGAAAGTTCGAGCAGTTTTTTCTTGTCACCACGCGAGGGGACGGTTACCATAATGTCCTTTTCAGGAAAATCCAGTTTGAAGGGTACGATAATTTCCTTTGAGTTGCTCTGCAGCTGATTGCGCAATTCATGTATCACGAACACCAGGATTTCCTCTTTTTGTTCTTCTATCTTTTTGTTGATTTCCAGTGTCCGTGTCTGTATAACGGATCCATTGACAATGCGCATGCAGTTTACATAAGCATTCTTTTCATCCTCTTTAAAGGAAAAGACGTCGACGTTGGTGATGGTTGGATGTACTACCAGTGATTTACTCTGGTAATCCTGCAACGATAACAGCTGTTTTCTGAGCGTTTCTGCTTCTTCAAACCTGTAATGATCGGCATGGTCCTGCATATCCTTTTTCAGGTTTTGAATCACTTCGCCCAGGTTGCCTTTCAGGATATGCCGGATTTGCGCAATGCTGTGATCATAAGACTGCATTGTTTGCCTGCCTTCACAAGGCCCTTTGCAATTGCCTATATGAAACTCGAGGCATACTTTGAATTTTTTCGCCGTAATGTTTTTTTCACTGAGCTGAAGATTGCAGGTACGCAGCGGATACATCTTTCTGATAAAATCAAGAATGCTGCTTACCCGTGCTACGGAAGTATAAGGGCCGAAATATTCCGAACCGTCGCGTTCAATATGCCTGGTAAGAAAAACGCGTGGGAAATTTTCCTTTTTTATGCAGATGAAGGGATAAGTCTTGTCATCTTTCAGGTTGATGTTGTAGCGTGGCTGATAGTTCTTTATCAGTGTGTTTTCCAGCAGCAATGCATCCTGCTCGGTGGCCACAATGGTAAACTCGATGCGTTTGGCGTTGCGCACCATAACACTGGTTTTATACTGCGCATGATTTTTTACAAAGTAGCTGGTGACGCGTTTTTTAAGGTTCTTGGCTTTCCCTACATATATCATCACATTGTTTTCATCAATAAAGCGGTATACACCCGGGTCATCCGGGAGATGCGGAAAGAGATTCTTAAAATCTTCTGTAGTCAAATTACGGTTCGCTTAAGTAAGCAATTTCATTCTTGCCCCGGTGAAGATGGTCCTTCGGCCTGGTAAAATGTTTTTAAGGTGTCTGAATTGGAGAGTTGCACATTCAAATCCCTCAGCTTTCCATCACGGATACTATAAATCCATCCATGCACTGTAACCTGTTGTTTTTTTTCCCAGGCCTTTTGTATGATAGTAGTATTACAGACGTTCACCACCTGTTCAATGACATTCAGCTCGCAAAGGCGGTCAACTTTTTGGTTTTCATCTTCTATCAAGCTGATCTCTTTCTCATATTTTTTCCACACTTCCTTAATATGACGAAGCCAATTGTCGATTAAGCCCAGTTGATTGTCTTTTAACGCTGCCTGCACACCACCGCATCCGTAATGACCGCACACGATAATGTGTTTTACGCGCAGTACTTCCACCGCATATTCAATTACCGAAAGGCAATTAAAATCTGTGTGTACCACTACATTGGCAACGTTGCGGTGCACAAACAATTCGCCGGGCAGCAATCCAACAATTTCATTAGCCGGCACACGGCTGTCTGAACAACCGATCCAGAGATACTCGGGTGATTGTTGCTGCAGCAATTTGGCAAAGAAGTCAGGTTGCGTGGAAGATATGCGGTCCGACCATGCTTTGTTCTTGTCGAATAGATGCTGAAGAGGCTTCATGCAATGACTCTTGATTTATGTGTTGGAATCGCGGTCAAATTAGTGATTCGTGTATTAAGGCGCAAGCAGAAACTGCTTTACAGTACTCCCCTTTTTTATTTAGCAACCATAGCCCTGCTATCCGGTGGGCGAAGCAGGAACATTTGCGGTACTGCCTGCATTTATTATTGACGATATCATCATGCAATAACATCTGGCTTTTCTGCCTGGCAGGCAAACATTCCTGACGACAGCCTTGTTAAACCGCATCTGGAAAGCTACACGATGAATATTATATTTGACGTCATAGGGTATCAGCAAGCGACAGATAACATGAAACTCACCCAATCGATTTCAACAATACGACGATTCATCCTGCGTACGCTGTTTGCGTTGTTTGTTTTTCAGCTGGCTTATTTGTTTTTGGTGAAGTGGGTAAACCCACCGGTAACTGTTACACAGTTAGTCAGTTTGTTTGAAGGCCATGGGATGAAGCGCGATTATGTGGCTTATAGCCAGATCAGTCGCCATGCAAAGCTTGCAGTAATAGCGAGTGAAGATCAATTGTTTCCGGATCACAGCGGTTTTGATTTTACCAGCATTGAAAAGGCCATGAAGTACAATGAGAAGCATCCGAACAGGGTGCGTGGGGCCAGCACCATCAGTCAGCAGGTGGCGAAAAACGTATTTCTCTGGCAGGGAAGGACCTGGTTTAGAAAGGGGATGGAGGTATATTTCACTTTCATGATTGAGTGCTTATACAGCAAGCAGCGCATACTGGATCTGTACCTGAATGTGGCAGAGATGGGAGACGGAGTATTTGGGATTGAAAGCGCGGCACAGACGTATTTCGGTAAACCTGCCGCAAAGTTATCCAGAACAGAAGCCGCCATGATTGCTGCCAGCCTGCCCAATCCAAAGGTCTATAAAGTTAAACCATTAAGCCGTTGGGTTGCCAAACGTTACCCATGGATTGTGAAACAAATGTATCAGCTGGAAGGTGATCCGGATATTGAACAGATATTGAAATAATATGTTTGGTCTTTTTATCGCTGCTGAAGGTAAATTCTTTGCACGGCGACTGTAACCTTTGAGAGCATTTTACATTATATACTCATCAGCGAGCTCATGCTTCGTGAGCGATTGTTTTCAAATCAATCGAACATAAACAGGAAATATTTTTGATACAGATACGTTTCGCAGGATGCCGGACTGGAAGGGCATTGCCTTATACTTTTGTAGTTTTGACCATCCGCACTATCAAGAAATGAAAATGAAACCGGGAAATATGTTACTGCTGGCTGTGGCACTATTCACAAGTCAAACCGTCATTGGCCAGGACGAAAACTGGAAACTTTCAAGAGATCAGAATGGCATCAGGATTTATACGCGACATGTGGAAGGGTATGCGATAGATGAGCTGCGGACACAAGTCACCGTTAACGCGCCTATGAATGCTGTTGTAGCTGCTATTACAGATGCCGACCGGTATAGTGAATGGATTTATTCCTGCACGTATTCTTCCGTTCTTAATAAGATAAGTGAAACGGAGCAGTATCAGTACCAGGTAAACGATTTGCCATACCCTTTCAGTGATCGTGATATTGCCATACATTTCAAAATATGGCAGGATGCTCAGACTAAAAAAGTGTATACTTCCTCAGTGGCTGTGGCCGATTATATTCCTGCTAAGGAAGGTCTTGTACGACTGCCAGTTTTTGTTGGTGGTTATGAAATTACTCCGCTTGCCGGCGGAGCGATCAGCATCAACTACCAGGTGCGTTTTGATCCTGGTGGCAACATCCCGGATTGGCTGGTGAATATGTTTATCGTGAAGGCGCCTTATGAATCAACAGTCAGGCTGCGTGAATTGATAGAAAGCGGGAAATATGATTCGGCGAAGTTTATGTTTCTGAATCAGCTATGAGGTATGGTAATGAATGCCGGTTTTCATGGGTGATCTATGAGCATGGCATGCGATTAATTCATTGTATTGGTTGCACTGGCCGATGCGTCATCCTGAACTTTTTTCAGCAATCTTTAGTATTCCCGGAGTTCTGTTCTTGATGGCAAGATGCCGAAATAAATTCGGCATGACGTCGGCTGGATAGCATGACGTCGGCTGGATTGTATGACTTCGGTTGGATTGCATGACTTCGGTTGGATTGGATGACGTCGCTTGAATTGTATGACATCGGTTGGATGGCATGAGTTGGATTGAAAGGCATGGCGCTGGCTGAAGTGCAGGCCGTCGTTGAAGCGAATGACTTCGGTCAATGTGATCAGTTACAATTACCGATGTGTCATCCTGAACTTGTTTCAGGATCTTTAAAATTCGCGGAGCAATATCATTGAACGTAAGATGCCGAAATAAATTCGGCATGACGTCGGTTGGATTGCATGACGTCGGTTGGATTGTATGACTTCGGCTGGATTGCATGACGTCGGTTGGATAGCATGACGTCGGTTGGATTGTATGACATCGGTTGGATGGCATGAGTTGGATTGAAAGGCATGGCGCTGGCTGAAGTGCATGTCGTCGTTGAAGCGAATGACTTCGGTCAATGTGATCAGGTACAATTACCGATGTGTCATCCTGAACTTGTTTCAGGATCTTTAAAATTCGCGGAGCAATATCATTGAACGTGAGATGCCGAAATAAATTCGGTGTGACGTCGGTTGAGTTATATGATGTCGGTTGAATGGCATGGCGTCAGTTAGACGGTATGATGCTTTTTGAAGGCGCACTCAATGATGCAATTCGCTGTTCGTATTATTTGCCGATGATGAATTCAATAATTTTTGAAAGATCATCATCTTCAATGCCTTCATCAGCTACCTGGCTTACACCTTGCGCGGTGGAAGGCGGATAAGCAATGCATAATCCGGCGGCGCTGGCAATGTCTTCATCATTAAATCCTTCGCCTATAAAGACAGACTCTGAAATATCAATGCCATTCACCCGGCAAATGAGTTCCAGGGCTGTGGCCTTGCCTTTAAAGTCATAGTCGGTTGTTGTAACCCCGCTTAACCTTCCATCTTCGTCGAATTGCAACTTATTGATGAAAATATAGTCAAAGAGTTTTTCTGCATCCGGAATCTTTTCATGCAGGAACGTATCAATGCCACCTGAAATAATAGCCAGGATGATGCCTTCCTGTTTCAGCAATTTTATGGTATCCATAAAATTTTTGGTGAGCGTCACCTGCTGTGTAATGGCAGAAAAATCTTCGCGTCGCAGGTTTTTTTCCATAAACAGATTCACTGCCCAGTCGCACCATTGTTTATAGGTAGTTTTGCCGGCACGGTAACGTTGCATGCCGGTCTTTTGCAGCTTCCGCGGATACTTGAGATATTCCCAAATCAGTGTCCATGAAAAGGTATAACCCTTTAATAAAGTACCATCAAGATCAAAGGCAACTAATTTATATTTCAGCCAGTCTTTCGGTGTGGTTGCCGCTTTGCTGACGACAAGTGTGTTTACGTCTTCCGTGGCGGATGCCTGAAGGGCCAGGTTATCCTGCATTTGTGACTGAGCAGGCGAAGTATTGATGCCGAGTCTTTTTTGTAATGCATGAACAATTTCAGCCGGATTGTTTTTCCACTTCAGGAATGACTTGTTTCTCAGCAAAATCATTTTCGACCGTATGCTTTTTATCACTTCATCTGTACCTTTCAGCAGTGGCAGAATTTTGACATTGCCTTCTTCCGCTTCCTGGCTCATCATGGCATTCAGCTCAAACAACGGCCAGTTTTTATTGACGGATGCATCGCTCAGCACCACCAGCACGTAGCGGGATTTGACGAGCCCTTCATTTATTTTCGTGATGATGCTGTCGCCCCACAGAATCTCGCCTTCATCGAGCCAATAGGTTATTCCCGCTTCCTTGAAATGTATGGTAAGCGGCTGCACCACATCACTCTTGTCTTCACCCGCATGGCAAATAAAAACATCCCACTTGCTATTCTCCATCTGATCTCATTTTTGCTACTTGCAAATATTCATTATTTACATGATAGTTTAATCATCATTTTTCCTGAAGTGAATTACTGTAATGCAGCAGTATGATCGCCTGTTCACTTAACTGAATATCAGGATTCCCAATAAAATCCGGCCGGGCCAGTCTCCTATTGAAATGCAGCGCCCATCTGTTTTTGCGCTGTAGATCAGGTATTCAATATTACGGTGATGGTGACTCCTCACTACCTGGTGTCACATACGGTGTCAGATAAGCCCGTAAACAGTCAATGATAAATTTAATGCCAATCACCGACAAGCCAGTCAGCGTTGGCGACTGACGGGAAGAAAGTGCCGGTATGAGGTGTTGTGTAACAGCCATGATGAATGCGAGCAGTATCAGCAGGTAGACAAAAGAGAAAATCAATTCAGTGAAAGGCACGGCAACTCTGAAATGTCCGCTCAGGAAAAACTGTATGATCAGCCCGCTGAGGTAATTACACCAGAGTATGGCAACGGCTATTCCAATGCCTTTGAAACTCTCTGAATCAGTACCATTGGCAAATACACCGATGGTGAATGCAACAGCAAGTGAAATTATCATGGCACCTGTAAATAAAGCAGCAATAAGCAATGGAATTTTTCCGGGAAGGGTTTGTATAAATGGTTTTCCATCCATTGCACCCATCATCCTGATGCAGGCAACAATCACAATGATTATTATTTCCATCCAAAACAGGTAAATAACCGGCTGTACACTCCATTGCAGGATCAATACACCGAACGCAGTAATCAACAGGTTGACAATAGCCGCTGCATAGTTGTATTTGTTCCCAAGATTATTCATCTGATAAAAATTACCAATGGCAGCCGGTTATTCTATGCCAGGAACAGATCTTTATTGGTTCTTTTCGCCGGTTCCAAAAATAAAATCCGTGTTTTGTTGCCCTGTTGCTTCATTATATTTCGAGCAATCTGTTTCGATACTCATCTCGCCTTCCGGCATTGCAAAATGCGCATCAGGAGAGATGCTCAGTGATTTGTCGGCATAACAGCTTTTAATAAAGTAAGCCCAGACAGGTAATGCCATGCTTGCACCTTGCCCGTAAAACATGGATTTAAAGCGGATAATACGGTCTTCGCCGCCAACCCAGCAGCCACCCACCACCTGTGGCGTGATGCCCATAAACCATCCATCGGTATTATCCTGTGTGGTGCCGGTTTTCCCGCCCATCTCACCTTTGATCTGAAACTTTCCGCGAAGACGGCTTGCTGTTCCGTGATCAACAACATTTTCAAGCATTTTAACCATCACATAGGCAACCTGGTCTGAAATCACTTCTACCTGCTTGGAAGTAAAGTCCTGTATCACGCTTCCCTTGTTATCTTCAATTCTCAGCAGGTAACGAGGCTTGGTGTAAATGCCCTGGTTGGCGAAAGTGCCATAAGCTCCAGTCATCTCATAAACAGAAATGTCAGGCACGCCAAGGCAAATGGATGGATATGGAGGCATATCACTGGTAATGCCCATACGGCGCGACAGGTCAATCATGGGCTGAGGCCCGAGTTGCTTCATAAGAAAAGCACTTACTGTATTAATGGATTGTTCGAGTCCCTGGTATAAGGTAACCACGCCACCATACTTGCCATCAGAGTTGGAAGGTGTCCAGTTTTGAAAATCGGGAAATGTTATTTTTTCATTTGCTACCTGGAAGCAGGGAGAGTATCCGTTATCTATTGCCAGTGTGTAAAGTATGGGCTTTATGGTGGAGCCAACCTGCCTTTTCGCATTGGAGTTTACATGATCATATTGAAAATAATGATGATTGATACCACCTACCCAGGCAAGAATATTTCCGTTGGTTGGATCCATGGCTAAGAAACCGCAGTGGAGGAAAAATTTATAATACCGGATGGAGTCATAAGGTGACATCGTGGTATCAATTTCTCCACGGTATGAAAATACGGTCATCGGGATTTTAGTTTGGAATGCAAGACGTATTGAATCTTCCGGCATACCTGCCGATTTCATTTTTAACCAGCGTTCACTGCGTTTCATTGCATCTTCAATATATTTCTCGCTCTTTCCCCACGGGGCACTGCCTTTATAGCTGTCATTGAATTGCTTCTGCAAATCACGCATATGCTTTTGCACGGCATCCTCTGCATAGCGCTGCATCTTATAGTTAATGGTGGTATAAATCCGGAGTCCGTCCCTGTAAATATTGTACTGTGAACCATCAGGCTTCAGGTGATCTTTACAGAATTGCGTAAGGTCCTGCCGCAGATATTCACGGAAATACGTGGCGGCACCTTCATTATGATCAGGGCTTACGTAGTTTAATTTAATAGGAACCTGTTTCAGTGAATCATATACCTGCTGCGTCAGAAAGCCATTTTTTTTCATTTGCGACATCACCACGTTTCTGCGGGCAAAAGCAAAATCAGGATGGCGGCGCGGGTTGTAAATGGTGCTTCCATTCAACATGCCGATGAGCAGCGCGGCCTCTTCCACACGCAATGAGTCAGGTGTTTTGTTGAAATAAGTTCTTGCCGCTGATTTGATACCATATGCATTCTCACTGAAAGCGACAGTTTGGAGATATAGATTCAGGATTTCATCTTTCGTATAACGTCTTTCCAGCTTGATGGCAATCACCCATTCCTTAAATTTTGAAAGTAATGTTGCGAATATATTAGATGAAGGCCTAGGAAACAGATTTTTAGCGAGCTGTTGGGTAATCGTACTGGCGCCTTCGCGGTCTCCAATCAACGTAGACAATGCCGCCCTGAGTGTTCCCCAATAGTCGATGCCGGAATGACTGTAAAAGCGAACATCTTCAGTAGCGATGAGGCAGTTGCGGATCATCACCGGTATCTCTTCAAACGATGATGTGGAGCGGTTTTGAAAATAGTATTTGCCAAGTAACACACCGTCTGCCGAATACACCTCTGTAGCCAGCGAGCTGCGCGGGTTTTCAATTTCTTCAAAGGATGGCATTTTACCAAAGACGCCTGCCGCCGCCAGCAACAGCATAGCAAAAAAGAAGATAACACTGCCTGTTACACAGTACCAGAAATAGCTGATAAAGGATTTTCCTTGTTTACGCTGGGGCATGATGCAAACGGATCAGTTGCAGTCGGGCAATTTGTTTTGCAAATAAAGTGAAGTTATGCCTGCTTTTCATCAGGTGAAACCATTTCTGTGCCACACCGGTTGCTGCAATATTGCCGATTATCAATACCGGTTGATCATCATGCAATGAAGGAAAGATTTTTTTGCAACGGCCCTGATGCGGCATTGGCTACGAAGAAGATAGCAGTGAAATCATTCACCTTCTTCATCACCTTCATCATCTTCATTTTCATAATTCCTGGAAAAGAAATCTGCATATTCCGCAACATCTTTACGCTGGTAAAAAAGCGGGAAGTTTTTATCGTCTATCACAAAGACGGTGTATCCGATATCTTCCACCGTTTCAAAGAGTGTCTCGCTTTCGGATACTTCATTGTAGTAAGTCATTGCAGCTGTACGGTTTTTCATCTGCTTCACAACAATCATCTGCGTTTTAGTATCCAGCAATTGCGGGGCGACCTTATAGTTGTCGAGTGAATGTTTGGCTTTATTAAAATCAACCAACCCATTGGAAACATCCTTTGTTTTCGGCGATATAGTCGGGAATACGATCACCAGGTAATGCGGATTGTCGGGATGCATCTGATAGGGTGCAGCCTTTGCATTCTGGCTGCTTTTATTCATTGGGTTTATCTGCTTGTTGGCAGGCACAACGGTCTGCTGCACACCTAAAGCGGTCAGGATTTCAATTGCCTTGTCGTGTACTTCTCCTGCGGGATATTTTTTTACGATGGAGTCAAGGGCATCAATATACTGCTGGCGCCCAAGTGTTTTACCGGTTACCATAGCTTCCAGCAATTCGAATTTTGCCTGCAACGGATTGGGTCTGAAGAGGCTGTCAGCTGCCCGTATCCGTTTCATTACATCTTTATAATTTTCTTGGATATAATAGTCATAGGTAGATGCATAATAGTTGCTCAGTTCATGCTTCTTCGCTTCTTTTTTATTCAGATAGTCCGGATCAGTTATGACCATTGCAAAAACACTGGAAGGATTCTGCAGTATAAGTTGCTTGTATGTCTCAGCTTTTGCAATGTTTCCTGTTTGACTGTATAGCAGATAGAGGTTGTAATACACGGAGTAAATGTTCTCATTATCCGGAAACCGGGCAGCCATTTTTTCAAATATTTCTATGGCTTTCGGAGCATTATTCAGGTCACTCTTGTAAATAGTGGCCAGGTCATAATACGCATCAAAGATGATATTGTTGGAAGCCGCCAGCTTCTCGCTTGTCAGCGGAAGATTTTCATACATGGCTTTTCTTTCTCGGTCGCTTGCCGAAGCACCGGCTGCGAGGTCACCTTCTTTGTCCGCATCGGGTGTTGGCTCAGTATTATCTGCGAGTTGTACGTCGTTCGACTTTTTGTTGCTGCGCCGCCAGTTATCTTCAGGAGGCCGGTTGCCCCATTTCTTGATGAAATCATTGTAGCCCGTGGCCTTCATGGAGGTGTTGTAGAAATACCAGTTGCCGGATGTTCCGGCCTGATTGCCTGGCAGTTCCTGAATTTTTTGCGTCTCCAGGCTCAGCATGGTGTCTTTCGCTGCATATTGTTTCTGGCGTTCAGCAGCGGTGATGGCATTGTCTATTATCTTATTCCGCTCTTTCTCGCTCATTTTCGCCAGTTTTTGCAGGCTGTCCTGCACAAAAATGGTTCTCATGTCTTCCACGATGCGATCGAGCAATGTATTGATTTCTTTCACGCGTGTTAGCGTATCAAATTTAGGATCGAGGAAGGCAACTGCGCTATCGTAATTAGGTTGTGCTGTCAGGTAGTCTTCTTCCGCAAAGCTTAGTTCACCTAACTTAAGAAAAGAGAGCCCTTTCTGGTTGATGTCTCTGAAGCTTTTCTTTATGGATACCTCGAGGTTGCTGATTGCTTCTTCATCCTTGTCCTGCCGCAGGTTGACCAGCGCCATATAGTAATAGATCTGATCATAATAATCCTCATAGCGGTCGTCGCGCGACATTTCTGTCAGTTGCGCCATCACCTCTTTATAGGATCCTGTACCGGACTGCACAAATATTTTTCCCGCATTTATTTTTGCATTGAATTCCATTTCATAGGAAGGCCGCATGGCAGCGATCTCACCGTACTTCTGAATGGCCATTTTATAGTCACCATTCAGCTGATGCAATTGTGCAAGAATGTAGGTATAACGGGTCTGATCTTTTTTATTGGTGGCCAGTGCTGCCGCCTTCGCCATCGGATCAATGGCCTTATCGTATTGTTTCTGTTGTATACCCACGTACGCTTTCGTGAGCGCCAGTTCTTCCGCCAGATCTTTCGGAAACTTATTGCCTTCTTCCAGGTAGGCGATAATGGCATTGGCATCAGAATACTTCTTCAGGTTGGCATAGGAACGCACCATCCATAATAAGTCGATATTACGAATGGGCTTGTGCTTTAAAAAATCTAGTGCTCCCCCTTCCTTTTCCGATGAAGCCTTTGCTTCTTCCTTGGCGCGCTGTGCATCACGTTGCGCCTTTGTCATTGGCTTTCCTTTACGCTTTTTCTTGACTGAAGAGCTGCTGCTGCTGCCGGCGGATGGTACCTTTTCTTTGAACTCTGAGGATACGAATTGGAAAGTTGACAATGCCGCTTCATAGTCTTTCTTGTAGAAATAGGCTTTGCCGATATTGAAGTAACAATCGTCTGCCCACTTGCTTTTCGGATGCAGTTTCACTACGATGGTAAGGCGCTTGATGACCGAATCCATCTCACTTCCTGCGGCAGGATCGTCCGTATTACCTATGTCATAAATGGGGAGCAGCCTGGTGTAGTCGTCTTTTTTGCCCATGCGCATCTGCTGCTCTGCTTCCGTCATCTTCAAATTTGCATAATAGTACCCGTTATAATGCGCACTGGTATTATGATACACCTTGCCGAAATAGGACTGTCCTCCTTTCTTGCCTGAAGAGCAGGCTGATAAAAGGAGAACGGTGAAGAAAGCCGGGAGAAGGTAACGTGTTTTACTACGCAAATGCATCAGGTTTGAAGATCAGTAAGGTAATTCTTAAACGGTAAAAATATTCGAAAAGGGGCAAATTGCTGCAATATTATTGAAATCGGTTCCACGGTGGATGCTAACGTATTCTCTGCCCTTTTATTGGATATTGGCTGGTTCATCAAGAGCATTGTTAATCACCCCTTCAATGCTGTCTAAGCGGCAGTCTTTCCATACCTGCAAAGGAGTAGTTGACCAATACCGCTGAACCGAATCCATCAGTGGTTTTTCACAGATCAAGACCTTTTCCCCGCGTTGTAAATCCTTCGGGTGGTTTTTAAGATTGATTACATATTGATCCTTTAACTCATACGTCCGCTTGTAAAATAAGAACTGATCATAATGCTCCGGGTCGGCCGGTGGTGATTTAAGGATAGTGTATTCTTTAAGGTTTGGATTTTTTTCTTTCAGGAATTTCATGAATGCTCCTGTTATCCGGAATTCATCCAGCTGGCTGTGATCCCAGGCATAGGTGATATCATCTTCCTCTAAAACTCTTTGCACCATCTGCTGATAAGGCACAGCAAAAAGCAAAAACAGGGAAGTCGCCAGAAACCCCCTGAGAACAAGCCGGTTTAATTTATTATTCATCCTGACTTCGGTGACCGTTCTGATAAGGCTGTTGCAAAAAATAGCTATCAGCAGGCTCAGCTGCGGATACATGGGGGCATCATACCATTCCAGTTTATCAGCTGGATAAGAGATGAGCAGCAAATAGCCAAGTGATAATATCCACAGGTATATCAGGCATTGCCGGATGACGCTGTCACGTTCCATCCAGAAAGCCAATAAAGTAAAGGGTAACACATAGAAGAAGGGAGTAAACCTTCCCTGTATCATATTCAGCAGGTAGAAATAGTATGGTTGCACATGCCAGCTCATCACCGTATTGTTAAACCGCAGAATTTCCGAGTGATAAACAACGGTCCAATAACCGGGCGCCATTTTTTCGCGCAGCAGATAATAACCGGCTGCGACAAACAGTACTGCCAAGCCGGCAATGTATGTTTCCTTCAGTCGTAACAGCTTCCAGAAATCTCCATGCAGCAGGGCGGTGATCACCATGAGCGGCAGCAAAAACCAACCGGCAATGCCTTTGGTCAGAAAAGCGCCTGACAGACCAAGCGCTATGAGTAGAAAATGCGACTTCGGATTTCCGGGTTTCAAGAGGAACTTAAGGAATACGAGAGTGTATAAGGTCGTCCACCAGACAAGCGTGGCATCGGGATCGCCGCTGCGGGCAACATGAACAGCTATGAAACCATTCGCAGAGGCCAGCGTAAACATTGCCATAATGCCAATCAATGCGTTTTCCAGCACCACCATGCTGAACCACAGCAACAGGCACATCGTAAGGAGGGCAAAAACCGCCGAAGGCAACCTGATTGCCCACTCATTCCATCCGAAAAGATGCAGGCTGATGGTCTGCATCCATAATACAAAAGGCGGCTTGGTGTTGTAGAGGTCGGGCTGGCCTTCCATGCGCACTACTATTGCATCATTTGCCAGGTACATATCAAGCGCATTGTTGGCATACGTTGCTTCATCCCACATGTAAATCGGTGCTGTGCCGAGTTTAACAAAGAGTGGCATGGAACAAACAATGATAGCTGATAGCAGCACACCGGTTTTCAAGTACTTATTGTTTAAAATCAGCTTCATAGCCCGCAGGTGGGGTGGCGGTTCAGGACTGGTGAATGTGTAAAGGTTAAGCCCGTTGTATGCTGCACAAAAAAGATGACATCATTGCTTAATGTTTGCCGGCAGATGGTGCATTTAAGAATTTGTTATTGCTTATTGAATAGGGTGCGTTTTTGTGTTTATTTCCATAAAACCTTTCCCAGGAATGATAATAAGTTTGATAAGCTGCTATGGACACAAGTTTTTTGCCGGCATATTGTCCTCCGGAACATTCACCTTTAAGGCTCCAGGCAGAATTTGTTTGCTGATCGGTGATCAGGCTGTCGTTGAGTTGTGTAAATGTAAGTGCAACACCATCCATGCTGCTCTTAAAGGCATGGTAGGAAAATCCATCCTGCTGCAGCACAATAACAATGGGCTGCGTGTCGACTACAGTATTGATGATTTTCTTTGTAGTTAGTTCATTCCAGAGAAAGACGGCTGAACTGTCACCTGCTATTACACCAATCACCCAACTGTTCGGCAAAAAGGATTTGTTCCGGGAAGGATCTGTATTGGCGGCAGGCACGTTGATGTCGTAGTTCCTGAGCTTTGCATATTGCGTGGTGAAAGCCGGGTCAGCTTGCATAATCAATGTATTAGGATGTTCGCTGATCCATGTTGCAAGCGTCATCTGTTCAACTGGAATTGTTTTAAGGGCCGTGCCTTTTAAGGGTCCTGCGCCGGCAATGCCGGTTGACTGGTACCACCATGATTTAGTCGTTTCATCCTCGATCACGGCATTGTTAAAGGCTGCGCCTACGAGCCTGAATTTTTCCCGTTTACCATTGATAACAGGATCATAAGCCATGGCTGTTCTGCACATCGTGCAATAAGTAACCAAAACCGGTGCGCCACCAACGAGGTCCTGTATTTTATGGTGATATCCTACAAATTTCAGCGGGTATGCTTTGGCTTCGCCGTTCATGACAATACCCAATACATAATTGTTGAGGGGAATGGTATTTCCGGAAGGAGGGGCAAACAGCAGGGTTTCGGGTTCTTTAAAGACATTTTCCGGCATGTAGCGAAACCCTAACAGGTAAACCAGCACAACGGCAATGGCCAGTATTCCGGTAGTGAAGCCAATTGAAATAAGCCGGCCCCGTTTCCAGGTTCGAATTATCAACGGCAGTACGCATAAAAGACCTAAGATCCTGGCATACCATAGCGTTTGATATAGAAAATGACCTGCTGCGATCTGATCTGAATGCTGGCTCGTGGGCACCGGCATGATCAGGTAAAAAACGATAGCATCCGGAACAATCAGCAGGAGGATGCCACCGATGAATAAGAATGAACTGAGCCGTTTATGCATAATGAAAGCGCAAACATAATGAGTTAGCGTCAAAGTGATTGTGGTTACTTTATGCGGCATGCCAACAGGTGATACTGCCAGGAAAGTGTACGCTGTGATTTTATTGATTGATCTTCCCGGAGCATATTTTTTTGAAAGCGTCACTTAACCAACTGACGGAAAAACAGCGGTACAGTTGTTTATCCTGTTCGAAAGAAATTTTCCTCAAACACTATGTTTATGTCATCTTTGCAGCTGAATTCTCTATGTCGGAAGAACCGGTTGATATCAAGAAAAAGAAGTCGTGGATGGCACGGCTTACAGACAAATACCGGCTGGTTTTGCTGAATGATGAGACCTTTGAGGAAGTATCCTCCTTTCAGCTTACCAGGATGAATGTATATGTGCTGGTGAGTACGATCCTTGTCATACTTGTGCTGGTGACTGTTTCAGCCATAGTGTACACCCCGTTGAGGGAATATATTCCGGGTTATGCTGATGTAAATATGCGGCGCGATGTGATGGAGCTGAAACTCAGGAGCGATTCGATGGAAAGGGTGCTGGAAGCGAACAACCTGTTTCTGCAGAATATTAAACGGGTGATAAGCGGAGAGTTGGATGCAGAACAGGTAAATGAGGAGTCATCGCCTGCACAGCCTCCAAGTTACGACTCCATCGACCTTGATAAGGTTTCACCGTCGGAGCGTAAGCTACGCAAGGATTTGGAGGAAGAACAACGTTTTTCGGTGTCTAAAACTTCCTCACTCACCGGCAAATCAACAGCCATCAGGGGTTTTCATTTCTTTACTCCCCTTAAAGGTTATGTTACTGAACCCTTTAATGGAAATGAACAGCATTATGGTGTCGACATCGTGGCACCTGAAAATGAACCGATCAAAGCAACACTGGACGGCATTGTTATCTTTGCCAACTGGACGGCGGAAACAGGCTATGTAATGGCCATACAGCATAATGATAATTTAATATCTTTGTACAAGCACAATTCAGTACTGTTAAAGGAAGAAGGAAACTACGTAAAAGCGGGCGATGTGATTGCCATTATCGGCAATACGGGTGAGTTAAGCAGCGGTCCGCACCTTCACTTTGAACTTTGGTACAAAGGATTGCCATTGAACCCGGAAGATTACCTTGTTTTTAAATAACGACTCAATTTTTTGACTTTTTAAAATTTCATTGCCATGTTCAACACGAAAGAAAACCACATGACGAAGCCCATCACCACCAGTCCTTCACCCAATCAGTCTGCAGTTAATATTATTGGTGCAGGAACACAGATAGACGGTGAAATTAAATCAGACAACGACATCCGTGTTGACGGAAAAATGAAAGGCACGCTGACCTCCAAGGCAAAGGTGGTGATTGGCGCGAGCGGCATTGTAGATGGTGACATGATTTGCGAAAACGCTGATATTTCCGGAAAAGTTTTTGGCAAGGTTGAAGTGAGTGACCTGCTGTTTCTTAAAGCCACCGGTTACCTCGAAGGCGATATAGTAACCGGAAAGCTGGTCGTGGAAGCGGGTGCACGTTTCACCGGTAGCTGCAAAATGGGCGTTAAAGAGATGAAGCCGGCAGAAAAACCAGTTTCGCAACAAATGCAGAAGGAATCAAAAGCTGTCTGATTTCTTCATTTGAAATATATCTCCTTATCGTACCAGATCATTGCCTGCGTGGTACTTGGATTTATTGCGGGTTATTACCTGGATAAATGGACAGCATTTTCATTTCCCCTTTTTAAAGTGGTATGTTCTTTCGGATCCGTATTGCTGGCGCTTTATATTATTTACAAGGAGCTGATGAACGATAAGAAATAATGTACAGATCCGCCTTCATCAAACTGGTTATCTTCACTGCGATCATTGCAGTGCTTACGGCAATTGCCAATTTTTTTATTCCTGCCTTGCTGCCATTTCAAGCCTTTTCCTGGATCTCGATGGCATTCTTCTTTTTGGTTACGGCCGTAACAATCTATATCGGTTTAAATGGTCTTGGAAAAAGCAGCTACGGATTTGTTGCCAGTGTAAACGGTATTGTGCTGCTCAAACTGATGCTCAGTGTAGTACTGATTATCGTGTATATGCTCTTAGCCAGGCCAAAAGATCCCATGTTCATTCTTCCTTTCTTTGCATTTTATATCTGCTTTACTGTATTTGAGGTCCGTGCATTGCTGAAAGCACAGCATCAGCATAAGAAACACAAAAAATAACAGGCGTTTGGGCTGCAGTCCGGCTTATATTTGTGCTTCCTGCCGAAGAAATAATTTGACATCTTCATGATGGTTGCGACATTTATGCAGTTCTGAAAAATGGCTGCTCCGGAAAACATTACAAAGCATCTGTCGCCTTACCTGCCTGCGGAAGCGGTGGATATTGCAGTGGAATGGATTGTTATGTACAGGATCTCTCTGACGATCACCCGTAAGCGTACTTCCATACTGGGCAATTACCAGTGGCCGCGTGGTGGTAAAGGCCACCGTATCACGGTAAACGGCGATCTCAATAAGTATGCGTTCCTGGTTACATTCGTGCATGAGGTGGCACACCTTACCACATGGGAGAAGTACCGGCATACCGTTTCATCACACGGAAAGGAATGGAAGCAGGAATTCAAAGCATTGATGGATGAGTTTGCCGGCCGCAGAATTTTTCCCCCGGATGCACACATGGCCTTAAAGCGGTATTTCATCAATCCTTCGGCAACACATTGCGCAGATCCGGTACTGACCAAAGTGCTGAATAAGTATAACAGGCGTCCCGTCTTTCATTTGGAAGACATGGAACAGGATGGATTATTTCTCTATGGAGGCGGAAGGTTGTTCAGGAAGGGAGCTAAACTGAGAAAGAGATACCTCTGTGTAGAGGTAAAGACAAAAAAGCAATATTTGTTTAGCCCGGTGGCGGAAATCGAAAGAGTGGAATCTTAACACCTTCTCATTCCGTATACAGCTTTGATTTGTACATTGTTCATTCAGATGGTGGCATGTAACTTAGTGCTCACTTCATTTTTTCATTCCACTTTTTCATTCCCTCTTCATGCAGAAAATAAAAAAACTACTCGTAGCCAATCGCGGTGAGATTGCAATCAGGGCATTGCGTGCTGCTTCTGAACTCGGCATCCGTACCATAGCGGTGTACACCTATGAAGACCGTTATTCATTGCATCGTTATAAAGCGGATGAAGCCTATCAGATTGGTGCAGATGATGAACCGTTGAAGCCCTACCTCGACATTGAAGAGATACTGCGCATTGCTAAGATGAACGGAGCGGATGCCATTCATCCCGGCTATGGATTCCTGTCGGAGAATGTAAGTTTTGCCAGGAGGTGCGGTGAAGAAGGTATCATCTTCGTAGGGCCGCGCCCGGAGGTGATGGAGCAGCTTGGCGATAAGGTGGCCTCCAAACAGGTAGCCCGTTCCTGTGGTGTGCCTGTCATTGAAGACAATAAAGTGCCATTGACGGATGCCAGGATAGCGCTGAAAGAAGCAAAGCGCATCGGCTTACCGGTGATTCTGAAAGCAAGTGCAGGCGGCGGCGGAAGAGGCATGCGTGTTTTGTTTAAAGAAGAAGAACTGGAGAAAGCATTTGGTGAAGCTCGCCGTGAGGCGGGCAATGCCTTCGGCAATGACACTATTTTCATCGAGAAATTCGTAGAAGATCCCAAGCATATAGAAGTGCAGCTGCTCGGTGACGAATATGGCAATATCGTTCACCTCTTTGAACGCGATTGCAGCGTGCAGCGCCGGTTTCAGAAAGTGGTGGAAGTGGCGCCTTCCACTTCGCTGCGGCGGGAAACACGTGAGAAATTATTCGCTTACGCCTTACAGCTGGCTCGCAAAGTAAATTATAACAATGCCGGCACCGCGGAATTCCTGGTTGACAAAGACGAAAATGTCTTCTTCATCGAAGTAAATCCACGCATACAGGTGGAGCATACGGTTACAGAGGAAGTAACAGGCATCGATATCGTACGCAGTCAGCTGTTGATTGCTGATGGCAAAGCACTGCATTCCGCGGAGATTGATATCCCTTCGCAGGAGGTGATTCACTGCTACGGCTTTGCCATTCAGTGCCGCATCACCACTGAAGATCCGGCCAATAATTTTAAGCCCGACTACGGTACCATCATTGCCTATCGCAATGCCGGCGGTCATGGGATCAGGATTGATGAAGGCAGCTCATACCAGGGTGTGAAGGTGTCTCCCTTCTTCGACTCCATGCTCGCCAAGATTACGGCGCATGGCCGAACGCTGAATGCTGCTGCGGCCCGCATGCACCGCACGCTAACCGAATTCAGGATTCGCGGTGTAAAGACCAACATCCCGTTTCTGGAGAAAGTCATCATGCATCCTGTTTTCATCGAAGGCAGGGCAACGGTGAAGTTTATTGAGTTGTTTCCTGACCTGGTAAAAGTTTCACAAAAGCAGGACCGTGGTACAAAAGTGTTACGCTATCTCGCCAACATTGTCGTGAACGGAAATCCTGATGTGCAGCAAACCGATCATTCAAAAGTCTTTCAAAAACCAAAGGTGCCCGACTTCAATCATTTTGAAACCATTCAACCCGGCACCAAACAACGGCTCACAGAACTTGGCCCTGAAAAATTTGCGGCATGGCTGAAAGCGGAGAAGCGGATACACTATACGGATACTACTTTTCGTGATGCACATCAGTCACTGCTGGCCACGCGCGTGAGGACACGTGATATGCTGGCTGTTGCCGAGAGCTTTGCTCATCATCACCCGGAGGTTTTTTCGATGGAAGTGTGGGGCGGTGCCACGTTTGATGTCGCTTTGCGGTTCCTGCATGAGAATCCGTGGGAGCGGCTGCAGCTGCTTCGCGAAGCGATTCCGAATATTCTTTTCCAGATGCTTATCCGGGGAAACAATGCGATTGGCTATTCCGCCTATCCGGATAACCTGGTTGAAAAGTTCATTGAGGAATCGTGGAAAAGCGGCGTGGATATTTTCCGGATCTTTGATTCGCTCAACTGGACGAAGAGCATGAAGGTAAGTATCAATGCCGTGCGTGAACGTACCGGCGGACTTGCCGAAGCCTGCATCTGTTACACGGGTGATATTGCTGATCCGGCCAGGAAAAAATACACGCTTCAATATTATCTCGATCTCGCCCGTGAACTCGAAGACATGGGTGCCCACCTGCTGGGTATTAAAGATATGACCGGTTTACTCAAACCATTTGCCGCCACACAACTGATTACCGCTTTAAAAGAAGCGGTCAGCATTCCCATTCACCTTCATACACACGATACGTCAGGTATACAATCCGCCACTTACTTAAAGGCCATTGAAGCTGGCGTGGATGTAATTGACGTTGCGCTGAGTTCATTGTCGGGGCTTACATCGCAGCCCAACTTCAATTCTATTGCAGAGATGATGCGCGGTCATGAACGGGAACTGAAGATGGATATTCATTCACTTAACAGGTTTTCCAATTACTGGGAGAATGTGCGTGAATATTATTATCCGTTTGAAAGCGGGCTGATGGCCGGAACAGCTGAAGTGTATCATCATGAAATACCGGGCGGACAATATTCCAACCTGAAGCCACAGGCTATCGGACTGGGACTGGCCGACAGGATGGATGAAATCAAGAAAGCTTACGAGGATGTAAATGAATTGTTTGGCGATATCGTGAAAGTAACGCCATCATCCAAAGTGGTGGGCGATATGGCCATGTTCATGATCTCGAATAAACTAACCAAAGAAGATGTGTTGTCGAAGGGTGGAATGCTTTCATTTCCTGAATCGGTAAAGGGTTTTTTTAAAGGAGAAATAGGCCAGCCATACGGTGGATTTCCGAAGGTGCTGCAGCAGTTGGTGCTGAAGGATGAGGTGCCATTCACCGACCTGCCCAATGCACACCTGAAACCGATTGAAATAGAGAAGGAGTTCAGTGCCTTTCAGCAACAGTTTGATACTGCTCAAACCATGCCTGACTTCCTGTCTTACAAATTTTATCCAAAAGTGTTTGAAGATTATTATCATCATCAGCGGCAATATGGTGATGTGAGTTCCATTCCAACGCCGGCATTCTTCTATGGCTTAAAGAGTAATGAGGAAATCCTGGTTGAAATCGGGCGGGGTAAAACACTCATGATCCGTTTATTATATGTAGGTGATGCGGATGAAAGCGGGTATCGCACGGTGTACTTCCGGTTGAACGGGCAAACACGTACTGTGGAAATGCTGGATAAGAAATCACTGGTCAAGAAACAGACGCATCAAAAGGCAGCCGGTGAAAACCAAATCGGTGCTCCGTTGCAGGGAATGTTATCAAAGATGTTTGTGAAAGAAGGCGAGAAGGTGAAAAAGAATCAACCGCTGTTTGTGATTGAAGCAATGAAGATGGAAACTTCTGTTACTGCCGTCAAAGCCGGCACGATAAAAAGAATCGTGTTGCATGAAAAGACACTGGTGGAAGCGGATGATTTGGTCCTGGAATTGAGTTGATCATGCCAGACGACTGAATATGCGGAAGGATGAAGTCTCCGTCTTATCATGGAGCCATCACTGAAAACAGTTGCATTTTCGATGCAACTATCCCGGTCACGGTCAGGTAATTAATTCCTGTGGGAAAATTTTCGAATGGAAAGATTATCCGTCGATGATCCTAACAAAAATGAAAACTGATAAAGGGAAAGGTGATAGGAATCGGGGCAGAAGTTCTGAAAATAGTATGTGTGCTGTCACTGAAGTGCTGCCGGAAAAAGAAGCTATCTCAAAACAGGCAATTAATGCTGTCATGCCGGATTTATTTCGGCATCTGTCAATGTATGGAAGAGATCCTGATCTCAATCAATCGGGACGGATGACTCCGGATATATTGAGATAGCTTCTGTATCTTCTCCGATCGTCGGGGTCATTGCATCTGCGACCATATTATGCAGACTCCATCGCTTCGAGGTATGCATCAATATACTCCGCCATTCGTTTCCGACGGTATTGCATGATAAACCGCGGATGCTCGAGGAAGATGATTTTTTCAAAGTATGGATATGCCTGATTGAGCGTGGTGATCATTTTTTTATTTTTGCCTGAACCGATACAGATGGCAACTTTATGTTTAGCCCCTAAGCTGATCTGTTCTTTCCATTTGGCCTTGATAAAGGGTAAAACTGCTTTGAGCAGATTTTGGTCATCGTAGTAGTTATAGTTTTTCAACCCTTTTAAAAAGCCCAGCGGACAAATGGCAGTCATGAAAAACCGTTTATAATATTTCTCAGCGCCGCCATAGGCTTCAATCACCTGGTAAATGAATTCGCTGGATAACTCGCGTTTATCGCCAAGGTCATTTTCGATGCCACAGTATTTCCGGAGGGCAACAGGATCTGTAAATGAAATGCCGGTTGCTCCGCTACCCAACCTTCCCGGGTTAATGCCGAAAAGAAAGGTGCGTGTATGGTGGTTGTTGTAATATTTTCGGAAGAACTGCTGCACATAATCCATCACGTTGCGTTCACAATAGGGATTCAATACAGTGGTTTGCAGGTGTTCCGGAAGTTGCAGCCGGAGTGCGCGATAAAATGAAATCACCTTTTCTGAAAAGAATGGTTCAGCGGCAGTATACATTTTTGAATATCGGATTGTGAAGACATGATACAAACAAATGCGTGCAAAAAAAAGCAGCGGACTGATGCGCCCGCTGCCTGTTATTGTCTATCCTGCCTCTGCGCATTAATCAGCACCATCAGCCCTTGCAGCTTCAACGGCATAGTTGCCGATTGTTACCCCTGTTGTTAATCCAACTTCACAGTCAAAGCGATAGTGAATGCGTGCGTAAATCCGCGAATTGGATGCTTCATCCGCCCATTGCTTAAACTGTGCAGATCCTTCAGGGAAAAAATAAGTCAGCACACTGCAGCCTGCACCGGAGAAGGTGGAATGGCCGGAAGTGTAAGATGGGAAACTCGGAATGCCGATGATGGTTTTTATAGACTCATCTGCACCTGAAGGCCGTGGATAGTGATAATGATATTTAGCATCCCAGCAACTGATGCCGGCATCTTCCATGGCCATGTTGAGATAGGCATAAACACGGGCTGTACGCAAAGGATTCAACTGGTCCTGTACAATATATTCCTTGGCAAACCTGTTCCAGTGTCCCGGTGGAGTGTACGTGCCCGGACCGTCTGCCCAGAAGTAGGCGATATCTGCTTCTTCTTTGGTGATATTTTTCATGTAACCTTTCAGTTCATCTGTTGCCGCAATAAATGCTGCAGAACCGGGCGCGGGTGGAGCCGGAGGGCGAACTGCTTCCACGCCGGGAATGAACCATGGCTTCACCTTGCTGAACAAAGGAGTCAGGCCAACCGGCCGTTCCGGTGTCTCCAGGTTTTTCCACGACCAGCCGAAGTTCGCGATCGCTGCATTCTTAATGGAGTCAGAAACAGGTTTAGGTGTCTGCGCATTTTTCATCCCGTCTGTCTTGGCACGATCAACAAATTTGGCAGCAACGGCGCGGCCGAGTGAATCACCTGCGGCAATGTCGCTTGCCACATTCATGCCCGCCCAGATGCGCGCGTTTTTCAGTTCCGCAGATTTTGAAAGAATATAGTCCTTCTCAAGCGGGAACATGGCGGAAAGAATCACTTCAGAAACGGCTGCTATTGCCGCATCTTCCGAAGGATATGACGGCAAATCATTTTTGGGCAGCAATGTTTGAATGGATGCATCTGCTTTGTAGGGAGCCATTCTGTTATAAGTGTATTTTTCATGCCAAACTGAAATCAAGGCATCAAACTGTGCAGCACCCCAGTAAGCAAACATCCGGCAGGTATACTGCGGATGAGCAAACGGAAAATAGGGATACTTGCCGGGATTAGCCGGATCCGCAGCAGAGTAAGTGCCATCAGGATTTGGCGTTGGCGGCAAATTGTATTTGGCCGCCATTTCGCTGGCAATTTCATTCCAGCGGATGAGTGAATTGGTGCCCCAGTATTCAACAATGGCCTTCTGATCATCGGTGAGCTGACTGATAGAAGTTTTCAGATCTGACAACTCCTGCTGATAGCCAGTTGAAGTTACATCAGCAGGTGCGGCAACTGTCAGTTCACTTCCACTGCTCAGCAACACCGGTTTCCAGTTGCCTCCATTTTCGTCCAGCGATTTGTAAGTGTATGGCTGAATGCTCATACCTGTAGGGATATCCGTGTTGCATGCCTGCAGAAAAAGCGCCACGGATATGATAAGCATGATAATCGGTAAGAAATTTCTGGTCATCTTGATTGAGTTTATGATACCTGTTAGTGGTAAGGATGAATTAATTTTTGTCTTTGTTCCATAGTGCGAAGAAATAGCTTACGCCACCGCCAATGCTGGTAGATTGTCCTACGTTTCGCCCGGTTAATACATAGCTTCCGGATACATGTACACCTAAACCTTTCACAAAGGTTGGATAGTAATGTGCTATAGCGCCTATGTTGGTATAATCCATTTCGTTGGATGGAAATCCCATATCCTGCACCCTGATATCGAAACCATCGAGTGTGTTGAATCCGCCATAAAAGATCTCTGACTTAAATGTTTCATCATGCGTTTCGTAACCAATAGTGGCGGAATAGTCAATGGCATCCGGCATATCCACTTCATTACTGAAATATGCCTGTGTAGTATAATAGTAATCGCGCGGCAGTGTGCAATTACCGCGGAGGTTGTACGCACCCTGTATTCTCGCATAAAAGCCATTGTTCAGTTTATATTGCAGGATAGGCCGCAGTGAACCTTCTGTGCAGCCGAGGCCAATGCTATAAGCATAGTCGGGAACATAATCGCTGACCGGAGTAGAGAATCCAATGGTTGCCAATGCATGGATTCGTCCCGGTCCCAGTGCTGTTTCCAGCGCGGAAACTTTCACGGCGAGGTTCAAATTCTGAAAGCCTTCTGTGCCTTCAATCTGTCCTGCACTAGGGCGGGTGAGCACATAAGCAACGCCGCCCATCACGTTAATCCTGTCGGTGATGCCCAGGTCAAACATCGGGGAGATTGTGTGCCTGGTCAGTGTGCCGATATTTCCATTTTCCCTTTTCTTCGTGCCTTCCCAGTATTCGTGCCATGCGTCGTGACTATACGACAAGTCGAAACAGATAAGGCCTTTATCCATCATCACGGCATCTGTTGGTGTCTGCGCATGCGCATTTTGACAGCAAACAAAAAGTATCGCCGCCAATAAAATGCGGTTCATAAAAGTTTGTGTGTTCTGTAGTATCATCTGCAGTTTTTTTTATTGGTATCCGGCAAAGATATTTTAGAACCGATACCATGATTCAGGGTTGTGAGGTCATTAACAATTTTTTACATTTTGTTTAAGTGCAGGTCATAATCCATGGTGATTTAACGTCAGGCGTCAGCGCATAAAATGTATTATTAATAGCATGGATTGTAACTATCGTTACATGATTCAAGCTTTGTTAATGATACTTTAATGTTTAATACAGGCATCTTAGAAGGCTTACCTGTCTTTTACCTTTACTGAAAGTAAATTGAAATCTATGAACGGCATGAAACGGATCCTATGCGCTGTGTCAGTTCTTCTGTTTCTGGCTTTTGGTAATCCATTAAACGCACAGAACACTGCAGGCAGAATTACCGGTACCGTGAAAGATGAAAGCGGCGCTCCAATGTATAATGTGCTGGTTGGCATTCTTGATAACAGTAAAACTGCTTACACGAATGAGAATGGCATCTATCAGCTTAAGAGTCTGTTGCCCGGCAGTTATGAGGTAAAGGCTTCCATATTAGGTTATCAGTCTGTGTCAAAGCAGGTGGCAGTAACAGAAGGCAAACCGGTGGTGCTGGATTTTGTGCTTGTGCTGAATCCTACTGTACTTTCCAATATTGTGGTGGAGGCGCCAAGGGAAAATATCACCATGCAGCGGCTGGATGATGTGGCTGGCAATTACCTGGTTGCCGGTATCAAGAATGAGGTGATTACACTTAAAAATACAGATTTAAATGTTGCGCAAAATTATGCGCGGTCAGTATTTGCCAAGGTGCCCGGTGTATTTGTGTATGAATATGACGGATCAGGTAACGCTGTCAACGTATCTACGCGCGGATTGGATCCACACCGGAGCTGGGAATTCAATATTCGTCAGAATGATATTATGATCAATTCAGATCTCTACGGTTATCCTGCCAATCATTACAATCCGCCGATGGAAGCGGTGGAGAAAGTGGAGCTGATCAGGGGCTCCGCGGCACTGCAATACGGAGCGCAGTTTGGCGGCATGATAAATTACAAGTTGCATGAAGCTGATACCACAAAACCTTTTTCTTTTCATACGCAGGTGTCGCGCGGGTCTTTCAATTTCATCAGTACATTCACGGAAGGCGGAGGTAAAGCCGGTAAGCTGTCGTATTATGGTTTTTACAATCACAGGTCGGCAGATGGCTACCGTGATAACTCCAATTATTATTATGATGCCTGGCATATTGGTCTGAATTATCCGCTGATGAATAACCTGTGGTTAAAAGCGGAGGTGAGCCACATGAATTATCTTAACAAACTGCCGGGTGCATTAAATGATTCCATGTTCTATGAAAACCCGCGACAATCTGTTCGCAGCCGCAACTACTACAACCCCAACATCTATGTGCCCGCGCTGAACTTATCGTGGAATATCAAATCCAGGACTTCGGTAAACCTGATTACATCAGCGGTGCTGGGAGACCGCAACAGCGTGCAATGGCTCGCTCTTGCCACAACGCCTGATACTTTCAATACCAAGATTGGTTCCTATAACCCACGGCAGGTTGATATTGATCATTTTCACAGCTTTAATGCAGAGATCAGGCTGATCCATAAATATCATCTGGGCACACAACAAAATAAGTTGAGCGCCGGATATCATTTTATTCACAATAACCTGCACCGCCTGCAACAAGGCACCGGCACAACAGGTTTTGACTATGATCTCACTGTGGTATCCGATCCTCCGTTCAAACGCGACATCAACTATATTTCCGTTACTAATGGTTTATATGTAGAAAATCTGTTTCAGCTTACCAGGAACTTTTCGGTGACACCCGGTTTGCGCCTTGAGCTCGGTCAATCTGACCTTAAAGGGAAGATTGTTTATATCTCCGACAGCGATCTGCCGCAAACAATTGATCACAACTATTTGCTGGCAGGCATACGTGGTGAATACCGGATTAACGGCAAAAACAATGTGTATGCTGGCTGGTCGCAGGCCTACCGCCCGATGATTCTCAAAGATATTGTTCCCGCCACCAGCTTCGATAAGATTGATCCGGATCTGAAAGATGCCAACGGCTATAATGCGGACCTGGGAGTGAGGGGAGATATCTCCACCTGGTTAAGTTATGATATCAGCCTGTTTGCTGTACAATACAACGACAGGATAGGAACACTGGTGGAAGTGGATGATACCGGAGCCACCTACTTTTATAAAACCAACGTTGGCAATTCCATGAATTACGGATTAGAAGTTTTCATGGAAGTAAGCCCGTTTATGACCGGTGACTTTTCTCCATGGCTCAAAGGATTTTCAGTGTATACATCTTCGGCTTATATGCATGCATGGTATACAAAGGGCAATGTGGTGGTGAGCGGAATCAATACGGATATTACCGGCAACAAAGTGGAAACCGTACCTGACTGGAATTTACGATCGGGTATTTCGTACCGGTATAAATACATCGCCGCGTCGCTGATGCACAGTTATGTGAGCGAGGTGTTTACCGATCCGCTCAATACGGCAGAACCTAATGCCAGTGGTACATTGGGTATCGTGCCTTCCTATCACATCTGGGACGCGAATCTCGCCTGTTATTATAAGAACTTCAACCTGAAGCTCAATGTCACGAATCTTGCCGACCGTTCATATTTTACCAAACGCCCGACATTTTATCCTGACCCGGGAATCTGGCCATCAGACGGGAGAGCGGTTACAATTTCCTTTGGTGTAAAAATTTAAACTGCGCGCACCATATACAGAAAAAAAGCGCCTGATATAGTTGGCGCTTTTTTAAGTTGGTTGCAAATATGAACGGCTTCAGAAACAGTACCTGTTTTCAGCTATAAGCTTGCCGGCAATACGTCGCCTTGCATTTTTGCAGTTGAAAGGTTCCATCCGTGTAAATCTTTTCAATCCAACCAGCATCATTTTAAGCTCATCACCTTCCGCGAATGACTCCACTGCATTCCTGGCCGATGTCTCCAGCCGGATAACAGAATCATGCAAAAAGACTTGCAGCATATCCTGCAGCAGCGCTACATCATGACCCGTCGATTGCAGCTTTTCAATCCGTAACACCATGGATTCACAGGCGTAGATGTCAGACAGCATGTCTGAAACATTCATGAGAATCTCCTGTTCGTTTTCCAGCGCCATCATCAGTTTCTGAACAGCTGCACCTGCAGCCATGAGTGTGGTTTTCTTCATCTGGCTCACCAGTTTTTTTGCGTAGCCATAATCGCCTTCCGGTTCTGTGAGATCCGGCATCGACATTAATTCCTTTTGCACTGCCATAGCCGGCGTCATCAGGTCGATCTTTCCCTTTAAAGCACGTTTCAGCAACATATCAACGGAAAGAAGCCTGTTGATCTCATTCGTGCCTTCAAAGATGCGGTTGATACGGGCATCACGATAGGCGCGAGCGGGCAGGTATTCTTCGGAAAAGCCGATTCCGCCATGCACCTGCACGGCTTCGTCAACCAGGTAATCAATCATCTCGGATCCCATCACTTTCAGCAATGCGCATTCAATAGCGTATTCTTCAGCAGCTCCCATCAGCGCTTCATGGTACTTTTTTCCTTCTTCCAGCAACGACAATTTTTTATTTTCAATATCACTCGCTGCTCTGTACATAGCTGACTCTACTGCGAACAAACGAATGGCCTGCTCAGCCAGCTTGTATTGTATTGCGCCGAATGATGCAATCGGTTTTTTAAATTGTTCACGTTGCGTTGCATATTGAATGGTGGTATTGCTGATCCGCTTTCCACCGCCAATGGTGGCGGCCGCGAGTTTCAGCCTGCCGATATTGAGAATGTTGAAGGCGATGAGATGGCCTTTGCCTGCTTCACCCAATAAATTTTCAACCGGAATCTTAACATCCTGAAAAAATATCTGTCGGGTTGAGGAACCTTTGATACCCATCTTCTGCTCTTCTTCACCCCGTGACAAGCCTTTCGCGTTGCCTTCTACAATGAATCCGGTAAACTGTTCGCCGTTAATTTTGGCGAATACAATAAACAAGTCGGCAAAACCACCGTTGGTGATCCACATCTTTTGCCCGTTGATGATCCATGATTGTTTATCATCACTGAGTACAGCTGTTGTTTTTGCCGCCAGCGCATCGGAACCCGACCCTGGTTCAGTGAGGCAATAGGCCGCTTTCAGTTCACCGGAGGCAAGGCCGGGCAGATATTTTTTCTTTTGTGCTTCCGTGCCGAAATAAAGGATCGGCAAAGTGCCGATGCCTGTGTGGGCGGAGAGGGAAACTCCGAGCGAACCGGCATCACCCAATGCTACCGTCAGGAATGTGGAAGTGATAAAATCTTTTCCGAAGCCGCCATATTCTTCAGGGATGGATGCACCCAGCAAACCCAGGTCACCGGCTTTCCTGATCATTTCAACAGCAATGCCGGCTTCCTGCTTTTCAATGCGTGCATCATTGGGAAAGAGTTGCTGTTCCACAAAATCACGCGCCATCTGCACCATCATCTTCTGTTCTTCATTTATTTCTTCAGGCACAAAAATGTCGGCAGCGGAAGTTTCCCTTACCAGGAATTCGCCGCCTCTTGTTACATTCCGGATGATGGTTGCGGTTGACATGGAAAATTATTTTAGGTGGTTGATGGATTGAATGGCTGCAACGTCGCGGACGACGGTAATTGAAAATGAACGCAGCAATTACCTGCTGACGGAATCACGCTGTTTCGCTGCGTTCATTGAATTTTCGAAAAGGTTGTTTTTACTTCTTTATCTCTTTCTTCCCTTCCGCTTTGTCTGCTTTTTTAACGGCAGGCTTTTTGGCTGCACTTTTTACTACAGCTTTTTTTGTTTTTACCCTGTTCGCGCTCAATTTTTCTTTTGCTTTCAGGATATGATGGTAGTGATGTTCACCATGCCATACATACAAAGCGAGAATTTCCTTGAGATCATAACTCATCTGATGTTCCGGATGATAGAACACACGTTCAAAATCCTGGTCATTCATCGATCGCAGTAAAATTGCCCAGCGCTTGTGAAGATTAAACAGCAGGTCGAATGAAAATGAAGGCGCTGCATTTTTAGCATCTTCGAGTGCCGACCATGCCTGCGGATTATAAGGCTTAATGGTGGGCATGTCTTCCGTCAGTGCAAGTTTGAAACGGATGAAAGCGTTCATATGGCTGTCTGCAATATGATGGATCACCTGCCTGATGTTCCAGCCATCCTCACGGTACGTTGCATCCAGTTGCTCTTTCGTCAAACCGGTGATGATCCTTTTTAATTTGCCCGGGAACTCATCAATCTTGCGGGTCATTTGCTGAATGTCTTCCTTCGAATAGCTCTTTCCGAATTCAAACATTCCGATCGGGAATCTCAATTGCTGAGTTTGATCAGCTTCAATCATTGTGGTCATTTTTACAATCTGTTTTGGTTAGAAAAATCCTGAAAAAAATATTACGCTTTAAGATTTACTTTTTTATTCATGCTATTGCTTCTATCACCCCGGCAATTCCCTGTCCGCCGCCAACGCAGGCTGAAACAATACCGTATTGCCTGCCGGTGCGCTTCAGTTCATGAATCAGCTGAACGGTCAGTTTTGTACCGCTGCAACCTAAAGGATGGCCAAGCGCAATAGCACCGCCATTCGGATTGACCGTGGAAGGATCCATCTGCAATGCGCGTATTACGGCTAAGGATTGCGTGGCAAACGCTTCATTAAGTTCTGTTACAGCAATGTCGGTCAACTTCAAACCTGCCTGTACCAATGCTTTGGGAATTGCTTCCACCGGACCGATACCCATGATGCGCGGGTTGACTCCGGCTGATGCACAGCTTACCAAACGTGCGATGGGTTTTAATCCCAGCTCATTGATCATTTTTTCACTCATTACAATGACGAAGGATGCACCGTCTGATGTCTGCGATGAATTGCCTGCTGTAACCTGTCCGCCCATTTTGAAAGCGGGTTTTAGTTTTGCCAATGCTTCCGGCGTAGTATCGGCACGTGGCCCTTCATCCGTATCAACAATCCAGTTCTTTACTTTCCGTTTTCCGTTTTCAACAGTTACCTCTTCCACGGTAACAGGAACAATTTCGTCTTTGAATTTACCGGCCCTGATGGCGGCAACGGCTTTCTGATGTGACTGATAGGAAAAGAGGTCAGCATCTTCACGTGTAATTTGATAGTCGCGGGCTACTTCTTCTGCTGTAAGTCCCATGCCAATGAAGTATTCAGCATGCTCTTTTGCAACGTTGTAGTTCGGAACGGTTTTCCATCCCATCGTGGGCACCAGTGACATAGATTCCGTGCCGCCTGCAATGATGCAATCGGCCATGCCACTCCTGATTTTAGCGGTTGCCATGGCAATTGCCTCAAGGCCGCTGGCACAATACCGGTTGATCGTAACGGCAGGAACACTTACCGGTAAAGCCTGAATGGCAATCCATCGCGCAATCTGCAAGCCCTGTTCAGCTTCCGGTACAGCATTACCCACTATCAGGTCATCTACTCTTGCGGGATCAAGCTGCGGCAGGTCTGACAGCAACCGTTTTATTACCTGAACAGCAAGGTCATCCGGCCGCATAAATCTGAAGCCGCCTTTTTTTGCTTTACCAACGGCAGTGCGAAGACCGGAAATAATGTATGCTTCTTGGTTTGACATTTTTATGGATTGATCAACTGTTAGTGTAGATCCTGGGTTACGCTGTATTTATTCAGGCAGTCATGTTTTTCTTTACCATTTCTTCAGCAGTGCTCATGACCACATATTCTTTTTCGATTCGCCTGCGCCATTTCAGCTGCCGCATTCATGGTGGTTAAATCTGACATTAAATCAATTCCTCAGCGGCTTTCCTGTATTCAGAATACTCTGCATCCGTTCCATTGATTTTTTTGTGGTGGCCAGTGAGAGAAATGCTTCCCTTTCCAGGTCGAGCAGGTATTGTTCACTAACATAAGCTGGTGCCGTAAGGTCGCCACCACTCATCACATAAGCCAGCTTTTCCGCTATCAGCCTGTCATGGTCAGAAGCGTAATTACCATATTGCATGGCAACTATTCCGGCATAGAATGCGCTTAATGCACTTCTTCCGAGCACATAGATATCATTACGCGGAGCAGGCATGGTATAACCTTCTCTTGCCAGCTGTAATACTTTCTGCTTCGCATCTGCTATCACTCTTTTTTCGTTGATGCTGATATCATCTGTTCCGGTTCTGAAGATATCCATTGTAAATGCTTCAGCAGCGCTTGTGGCAACTTTTGCCGTTGCAATGTTGAGGAAGCGTTTCTGCAGTTCTGGAAATTCAATTTCTCCTTCCCGGTAGGCATCGCTTGCACGCACCGTCATTTCTTTGGTGCCAGCACCGGCAGGGATAATGCCGACGCCGAATTCCACAAGGCCGATATACGTTTCGGCTGCGGCCTGCACACTGTCGGCATGCAGGCAGAATTCGCAGCCTCCGCCAAGTGTGAGGTGATGTGGTGCAACCACTACCGGCACGGAGGAATAGCGGATACGCATAGATGTTTGCTGAAACATTTTACAAGCCATGCTCAGTTCATCAAAGTCCTGCTCAACCGCCAGCATAAGCATCATGGCAAGATTGGCGCCCGCAGAGAAGTTCTCTCCCTGGTTGCCGATTACAAGCCCGGCAAAATTCTGTTCCGCCATCTCAATGGCCTTGGGGATGGCCTGTAAAACCTCACCGCCGATTGTATTCATCTTGGTTTTGAATTCGAGATTCAAAACGCCATCGCCGATATCGATAAGGCTGGCACCGCTGTTTTTCCAGATGATGTTATTTGAATAATGCTCCAAAATCACAAAGGCATCTGTTCCGGGAATGGTTTTATAACTTCCCGTTCGCAGATCATAATATTTTTTGCTTCCGTTTTCTGTCTTGTAAAAAGCAGTATGGCCTTGCGCAAGCATGTTGTAAATCCAGGCGGCGGGTTTATTGCCACTGACTTCCATGGCTTTCACCGTTGCTTCCACACCCATGGCATCCCAGGTGGCAAATGGTCCGAGTTCCCAGCCAAAGCCCGCATTCAGGGCATCATCAACCCTGTAAATGTCATCAGCTATTTCCGGAATGCGGCAGGAAACATATTGTAGCAGTCCATAAAAAAAATGACGGTAGAAATCACCGGCTTTATCTTTTCCCAGCACGGCAATCTTCATTTTCTGCCGCAGGTCGTCGCTTTGTTTCAGCTGTTCAATAGTGGCAAACCTGGTCTTCGGCGTCAACTCATAGGTTAGTGTTTTGATATTGAGTGAAGGATAAACGGTTTTGCCGTCCTGTTTTTCTTTCCTGAAAAATCCCTGTCCCGTTTTATCGCCCAGCCAGTTATTTTTTACCATCTGTTCAAGCCAGGCAGGAATGCGGAACAACTCCTTTGCTTCATCATCAGGACAAGCATCATATACAAACTGTGCCACTTTCACGAGTGTATCTAACCCCACCACATCGCTTGTCCTGAAGGTGGCAGATTTCGGGCGCCCGATGGCTGGCCCTGTCAGCGAATCAATTTCCTGCACGGTCATGTCTAACTGCTCCATCAGGTGAAAGATGTGCATGATGGCATATACGCCAATCCGGTTAGCGATGAAAGCCGGGGTATCCTTGCACAATACCGTTGCTTTACCAAGGTATAAATCACCGAAATGCAGCAGGAAGTCTACTACTTCCGCGCTTGTATTTTGTGTCGGTATGATTTCCAGCAGTCGGAGGTAACGGGGTGGATTAAAAAAGTGGGTGCCGCAGAAATTTTTCTGAAAATCATCGCTGCGTCCTTCTGCCATCAGGTGAATCGGAATACTGGAGGTATTGGAGGAAACAAGTGTTCCCGGCGTTCTGAATTTTTCTACCTGTTCATAGACAGACTTTTTGATGGCCAGGTTTTCCACCACCACTTCCATGATCCAGTCGCACCCGGCAATATCCTGCATGTTATCGCTAAAATTGCCGGTGGTGATCAGCTTCACAGCGGAAGCGGAATACAAAGGAGCCGGTTTGGATTTGAGGGTAGCCTGCAATGCGCTGTGCACGATCCTGTTTTTTACAACGGAGTGCTCCAGGGTCAGTCCTTTTACCTGTTCTTCAGCGGTGAGTTCTTTAGGTGCAATATCGAGCAGCAGCACCTGTACGCCGATGTTGGCGAAATGACAGGCAATCCGGCTGCCCATTACGCCTGATCCCAGTATCGCGACTTTCCTGATTTTACGTTGGCTCACTTTGAATATTTTTTTGAATAAATAAGGCACCCCATGCCCCGCTGTATACCGTTGTAAAACGGTACCTGCAGGCGCGGCGAAGTTATTACATAGTTGTTCATTTGCGAAACAAAAATAAAATTATTTGTTTAAACATTTAATGTGATCACATATATTTGCCTCCAAAGCTGCAACAGGCATGGCCAATATTGAAAAAGCGCTGGGGAATACCACCTACCGGAATGAATACCAGAAGGCGATTGCCAGCATCTTTTTTACCTGCCGCTGGATGGAATACTATTACCAGCAGCACCTTGGCCACTTCGGCATAACCTGGCAGCAGTTTTATGCGCTGCGCATTTTAAAAATCCGGCATCCTCAGCCTGCCAACCTCAACCTGCTGAAAGAAAAGATGATCGACAAGAACAGTGATGTGTCGCGCATCGTGGAGCGGTTGCGGAAAATGAACCTGGTGGAACGAAGACTCAATAAAGATGACCGGCGCCATGTGGACATCACGATTACACGAAAAGGAATGGAGTTGCTGGAAAAGATAAAAAAGCGCGATCATGAAATCGAAAGCGTTCTGTACAATCTTACGGAGAAGGAAGTGAAGCAGCTCAACAGGTTGCTGGATAAAATATTTGATGGGAAACTGTAACGGAAGAACTTCCGATCTGTTCAACATAATTTAGTCATGCTGAATATATTGCCGCAACTGCCATGAATTGCCGGGCATCTTATTTTTTTGGAAGTTAACTGTACTAACTTCGTCGTTTTCAATCTTTATACATGGCCAGAAATAAACAGCAACCGGTGATACATTTAAAGGAAGCCCGGCAACCTGTCAAGTATGAATCGGGCAGTAATGCCATCTTTTGGTGGCTGCTTGTTGTGGTCTTGTTATTCGTTGCCGTTGTCAGGTTGCGGTTGCTTGGATTATCTCTGGAGCGTGATGAAGGTGAATACGCTTTTATCGGGCAGCTTTTGTTGAAAGGTTTTGCTCCGTTTGAGAATGCCTATAACATGAAATTCCCGGGCACTTCGTTAATGTATGCGCTCTTCATGATGCTTTTTGGAGAAACACAGCAAGGGATACATGCCGGATTTCTCATCATGAATGCAATGACGATTATCTTGCTGTTCGTCATTGTGCGAAAATACCTCGGTAACCTTGTGGCCATAGTAACAGCAGCCACCTATGGCTTGATCACAATCAGTCCTGCCGTTTTGGGTAGTGCAGCACATGCCACACATTTTGTGGTTTTTTTTGCAGCAGGCGGCACAGGTCTTTTGCTTGCAGCTTTAAAGAATCAACGGCGCATTAACTTATTTCTCTCTGGTCTTTTATTCGGCCTGGGTATTCTCATGAAGCAATCAGGTGTATTCTTTGTCCTGTTTGCCGGAATGGTTTTTTTATATGATCAGCTAATCATTAAGAGAACAAGCATCACACAATGGTTCTTTTCAGGCATGGTCTGGGCAGCCGGAGTTGTATTGCCTGTTGCCGGATTGTTTTTGTGGATGTCCGCAGCCGGCACCTTCAGCCGTTTCTGGTTTTGGACGATGGAGTATGGAAGTCAGTACGCAAGTGTGGAAAGCTGGAGCAGGGGATGGGCCAACCTGCAAGTAAACCTCGATGGATTACAGCATGATTTCATTTTTCTATGGCTGCTTGCTCCGGTTGGCTTGTTGGTATTATGGACAGCAAAATTTCCATCCGCCACACGTGCATTTGTTACGGCGCTCACGATTGTTTCGGTACTTGCCGTGTTTCCCGGATTGTATTTCCGCCAGCATTATTTTGTATTGTTTATTCCTGCTTTTTCGCTCCTTGCAGGAATCGCCATCGCATTTTTGAGTACACTGCTTACAGAGCGGTATCAGCTTAAGTATGGCCGTACGATAGCTTCACTGATTTTTCTTGCAGCTTGCCTTGCCGGCATCGTACAGTTATTTCCATACCTGTTTCAGCAAAATATGTTTACGGTATCAAGAAGCTTATATGGCGGAAACCCGTTTCCGGAGGCATTAACCATGGCACGTTATATTAAAAGCCAATCAGCGCCGGAGGAAAAGATTGCCATCCTCGGATCAGAACCGGAAATACTGTTTTATGCCGACCGGCTCTCTGCTACCGGATACATTTACACATACAGTCTTATGGAAGAGCAAGCCTACAATGTGCAGATGCAAAAGGAGATGATAGCTGAGATTGAAAATGGGCAGCCGCAATGGATGGTGTTTTGCCGGATTCCGCAGTCATGGCTGATGCGTGACGAATCGCCACAGGAAATTTTTGACTGGATCAGAACTTATTCCGACCAATACTATGATCCTGTAGGGATTATGGAAATTCCGAATGATCTGCGTGCAGGCACCTTTTACTGGAATGAACAGATTGCAAACTTTAAAGGAACTTCAGACCGGCAGGTTTATGTGTTTAAAAGAAAAAAGGAAGCAGCTCAGTGACCGAAATAATCTGATGAATAGTATGGATTGTTCAACCGGAAAAAACATGTGCTCTTGCAATATGATTAGGACAGTTGCTGCTTAAATCACACTATATTCATTTTATTCACCGGTAACAAATTTTCTTCAAAACCACAGATGCGATGGAAGCAGCGTATAGTAAGCAACTGGAAAATGCAATGGGCAGGCGGAAGGAAAATAAAAAATTCCTCGACCGGTTGAAAAAGATGAAACCTGCTGACCTTGATTTAGTGACCAATCAGCTCCACGATGCCGCCTTTGAACACATTGATTGCCTCAAGTGTGCCAACTGTTGCGCCACCACAGGTCCGTTGTTGTTGCGCAAGGACATTGAAAGATTGGCAGCGCATTTCAATATGCGGCCTGCAGATTTTACGCTGGCATACCTCCGCATTGATGAAGACCATGATTATGTATTTAAGAAGATGCCCTGCCCTTTCTTGGGAACTGATAAGTATTGTTCTGTTTATGAAGATCGGCCGGCAGCCTGCCGCGACTATCCGCATACGCAGCAAAGAAAAATCATACAAAAATTAAGCATTACCTATCACAATACCATGATATGCCCTGCTGTAGCGGAAGTAGTGGAAGGATTGAAAAAACATTATGGAGCTTGATACGACGGTGTCCCGTATTGTTCCGGTTTATAAAAAACCGCCACACAGATTATCCTGTATGGCGGTTCAGTGTACGCTATAACAATACTATTGTTTCGAAAATCTCCTGCGCCTGTTAAAGGAACGTGCCTGATGATGTGGTTGGCCTTGAGCGGCAACCGGTCGCGGAGCAGTTTCATTCACCTGCATCTTGTAAGCATGTTCCGCTACGGGAATTTGCTTGCCTGTTGCTTTCTGCACATCTTTCAACAGCATGCGTTCATCTGCGCTGCAGAATGAGAAGGCAAACCCGCTTGCACCTGCACGGCCGGTACGACCTATCCGGTGTGTATATGAATCAGCCTGGTCCGGCAGGTCATAGTTGAATACATAAGGCAATTCTTTCACATCAATGCCACGCGAAGCCACATCTGTTGCCACCAGGATGGATATCCGTTTGGTTTTAAAATCGTCCAGTGCACGCTGACGGGCATTTTGCGCTTTATTGCCATGAATGGCTGCTGCTTTTATTCCATTGCGGCCCAAAGCCTTTACCAGTTTGTCTGCTCCATGCTTCGTGCGCGTGAAGACCAGTGCCTGGTGAATTTTTTCTTCTTTCAGCAAATCACAGAGCAGCGCGGTTTTATTGATTTTATCTACGTAATAAAGTTTCTGTTCCACCTGGACGGCTGCACCTGCTGCAGGTATCACTTCCACTGTAACTGGCTGACGCAGTATGGCAGCAGCCAGTTGTTTGATTTCAGACGGCAGGGTAGCCGAGAAAAACAAGGTCTGCCGTTGAGCCGGCACTTTTGCGATGATCTTTTTAATGTCTTTTATGAAACCCATATCAAACATTTTATCTGCTTCATCCAGCACCAGGAATTCCACATCGTTCAGTTTAACAAATCCCTGGTCCATGAGGTCAAGCAACCTGCCTGGTGTAGCTACAATAATGGAAACGCCATTGCGCAATGCAGTGGTTTGCGCATGTTGCGACACGCCGCCGAAGATGGTAACATGTTTTAACCCGAGGTGCTTGCCATAGTCGCGGAAACTGTCCGCGATCTGCAATGCAAGTTCCCTCGTAGGAGCCAAAACGAGGGTGCGTACGCCGCGATGTGTGACTGGTTTTGTACTCATCAATTGCAGCAATGGCAATGCGAAAGCTGCAGTTTTCCCGGATCCGGTTTGTGCGCTGCCGAAAATATCGCGGCCTTCCATGATAACCGGTATAGCTTGTTTCTGTACAAGAGTGGGTTGTACATACCCTTTTGATTTCAACGCCGATAAGATAGGCGCGGAAAGATTCAATGCTTCAAATGACATGTTAATGTGTTAATCTTTTAATCGTGAATGCGCAAAGCCATTCATCCTTGCCCGTGAGCAATTATGCTTTGCTGCGAATGGAGGAGAGGGAGAAAGTAAACTGCGAGAAGATCTGAAATCTTTTTAGTCGTCAGGACAAAGTCCATCTCTATAATGCGCGCAAAGATAGTCTAATCTTTGAGATGATGAAATGCACCATGAGCGGGAATGAAAAAATAGCTTGCCTGAATCGGTAATATTGGTTGGCAAATATGCCTGAAATATCATGGCCGGACGGCAAGAAATTACCTTGCTTAAGAGATATGGTACAATGGTTTGCACTTTGACTAAGCTGGCGATTTTTCCCGCAAAGGTTGATGAGGAGAGGTAATGTTGCATTATCCGCGAAACTGTTTTCCGAACAATGAACCGGCACTTTTGTCATATCACTTTCAAATGCTGCGTTGCTTTTCATTTATTAATGCGCAGCCAGATAATATACAAGTCCGAAAACTGCACTAACGCCGATCCAGGTTATCATTCCAATCTTGAAGCGATACATTGCAATGAATGAAATAATTGTCCAGCCAAGTGTGATAAGGTCCAGCCCTGCAAGGGAAATATTTGTCGGAAATATTACTGCTCTGGCTAAATATATTGTCAGGTTGAGAATAACACCAACCACCGCCGCAGTTACAAGTGCAAGTATTTGCTTTATTTGTTTGTTCTCTTGTGTCCGTTCAATGATTGGTGCGCCGGCCAATATGAAAAGAAAGCAAGGAAGAAAGGTATAGAACGTTGTCGTTAGGAGTCCAAGTGTTCCCATTAACAGTGAACTGCCAAAATGATTATAACCTGCCATGAATCCAACAAAAACAAGCACCATAATTAAAGGTCCCGGTGTTGTTTCGCCAAGTGCAAGTCCGTCAATCATTTGTAAATTGGTTAACCATTTGAATTGCCCGACACTTACCTGTGCTACGTAAGGCAATACCGCATAAGCGCCGCCAAATGTTACAAATGCAGCTTGCGTAAAAAACAGGGAAAGTTTTTTCCAAAATGCAAAGTCACTGGTGAGAAAGTAAAATGCAACTAAAGGAGTTAACCAAAGCAAAATACCCATGCTTAACTGTTTCAGCAATCGCAAGGGGTTAAAGCCGGTGTTTGGTGATATGGTATGCTTGTTTATATAATATTCCTTTTCGCTTTCTTCATTTTGAATTGTCTTTTTGTTATTAGATTCAAAGAATATGGGAAAAAACCGCCGGGAAATGGTGGCGGTAACAATTGCACCGACAATAATTAACGGAAACGGAACATTGAAAAAGAAAATGCAAACAAATGCCGCAAACGCAACGAAATAGTGGAACGTGCTTAGCAGAGATTTTTTACCGATCTTAATTAGTGCAAGAATAACAATGGCAATTACGGCAGGCTTTAGTCCGCTGAATATTGCAAATACCCAGGGAAGGTTTCCAAACGAAACGTAGACAGCACTTAGTCCGAGAAGAATGAACATGGAAGGAAGCACGAACAATATGCCTGCTGCAAGTCCGCCTATAGTACCGTGAAGCATCCAGCCTGTATATGTTGCCAGCTGTTGTGCTTCCGGTCCAGGCAAAATCATACAGTAATTCAATGCGTGCAGAAATTTACTGTCGCTGATCCATTTTTTTTTGTCTACTAAAAACTCGTGCATGATAGCAATTTGTCCGGCAGGTCCGCCAAAACTGATAAACCCAAGGTTTATCCAGAATTTTAATGCTGCTCTGAAAGTCGGCTGCTCCATCCACTAAAATATTTTATTGTTAACCGGTAGTCTGAAAGGTTTGTACATAAAGGCGGGAAGTTGTTGCCTTAAATCAATGAAAAATACCAGGTAGTGAATTGTAGCGGTTTAATACAAGAAGCGGCACGTACGCTAAGCAGTAGATCCATTCAGATTAAAGTATCAATCAATATACATCTCTTCAATAAGGTCCTTGTATTGCTCAATGATTACTTTTCGCTTCAGTTTCATGGTTGGTGTAAGCTGCCCGCCGGGAACCGTCCACTCTTCCGCTAACAGGCGGAATTTTTTTATCTGATCAGTATGTCCGAATTCCTTGTTCTTTTCATCAATTACCTGCTGATATTTCTCCTGCACTTTCTGATTGGCAATTATAGATTCATTGGAACTCCACGCCAGCCCGTTTTTTTCACACCATGATTTCAGATTGGCAAAAGACGGCACTATTAGCGCTGACACAAATTTTCGTCCGTCGCCGATCACCATCATCTGCTCAATGAAAAATGACTCTTTGAATTTATTCTCGAGGGGTTGCGGCGCCACATATTTGCCGCCGGAAGTTTTATAGAGCTCTTTTTTGCGGTCGGTGATTTTTAAAAATTTTCCATTCACAAATTCGCCGATATCGCCAGTGTGGAACCATCCGTCTTTGTCAATGGCTTCTGTGGTTTTATCAGGCAGCTTATAATATCCTACCATGATATTCGGGCCCTTACACAGTATTTCACCATCTTCTGCAATCTTAACCGTTACGCCGGGAACCACAGGACCGACGGTGCCAAGCATATTGCCTTCACGGTCATATCGGTTTACGGAAACAACCGGTGACGTTTCCGTTAATCCATATCCTTCCATCACCACAATGCCAGCTGCAGAAAACACTCTTCCTATCTTCACATTGAGTGGTGCGGAACCCGAACACAGCGCAAAAATATTCCCTCCCAGTGCTTCTTTCCATTTGCTGAAGATAAGTTTCCTCGCCAGCTTCAGCTGAAGGTTAAGCAAAAGTCCCTGTTGCCGCTGCCCGTCCCACCGTTCTCCCAACCGCAATGCCCAGAAGAACAATGCTTTTTTGGCGCCTTTCAGCTCCAGTCCCTTGTTGACAATTCTTTCATATACTTTTTCGAGGAGGCGCGGAACACAGGTGAAGAAATGCGGTTTAACCTCACGCAGATTCTCACCGATCGTCTCCATGCTCTCTGCATAATACACTGACACGCCTTTCATGAAATAGCAATAAATCACCAGCTTTTCAAATACATGGTTCAACGGCAGGAAGCTGAGTGCCGTGTGCGTTTCATTGATTGGAAGCACATCAAAAACCGATTTCATGTTCTCCACCACATTATAATGGGAAAGCATCACTCCTTTCGGAAATCCCGTGGTGCCGGAGGTGTAAATCATGCAGGCGATATCATGCTGATCGATCGTTTTACGGATAGCTTCCACTTCACGTATATCGCAGTGTACAGCACGTTTCAGGAATTCTTTCCAGTGCACCGCGCCTTCCACCAGGTCAAATGTGAAAATTTCCTGTAGCGAAGGAATCCTGCTTTTGATCTTAACCATCTTTTCATAAAGCTCCTGCGAGGAAACAAACAGTAGCCTGACTTCTGCGTTGTTCATTATGTAGACATAATCTTCATCGCTGATGGTCGGATAAATCGGAACGGTAACACCGCCGATCTGCATGATACCCAGGTCGATAAAATTCCATTCAGGCCGGTTATTCCCGACGATGGAAATCGCATCTCCTTTTTTTATTCCCGAGCCGGCAAGCGCCATACTGACGGTGTTCATATAGTCCACCACAGTGTGGGTATTGTAACGCACCCATTCGCCGTTCACTTTTCCGGCAAGACAGTCTTCACGGGCAAAGTTTTTCTGCTGATAGGTAATAACATCGAAAATACGGGTGAAGTCGATCATGTGCCTCGGTATTGTTGCAATGAAAATAGATAAAAGTTTGAAAATTGTTGCGGGGCTGTGCTGACGGACGGTATATCATATGAAGCATGACTTCATCCTTTTGAAACGTAACACGCTGAATTAACCGTTGTGATTATCTGCAGGCGAATTGCTTCCCGCATAGATCGGCAGGGAAATTAAAAGGGCTTTCGATCCGCATTTGCAGCATCGCTACGCATTGCTGTAGATATGGAATACGGCTCTCCTTTCTTTTATATGGCTTTGAGGAGGCCGGATATAACCGGTTTAGAAATACACATTACGACTTAATAAATCCTGAGAGCCGACAGACAACAGGTTGACTGAAACAAAGTCATCAACGTAAAAGGAAACAAATGATTACCGGACTTCGGCCATGGAGTAATTACAAACCGATTCCAAATCCGGCGCGTATGATGGGAACGCCATAATAAGGACTGTAGGAATTCTGCAAAACATCATACAGCACACTGATGAAAAAAGCCGAATTGGCACCCATAGGCTGTGAATAACCACCACCTAAAAGCAAGGATGGAATCCAGTCACGTTCAGGATAATAGAGTTCTGTCAGCGGATCGAACTTGTACACGTCAAAATTGTTGCCTTCAAAATTTGCTTCCAGGAATAATCCTTTGTAAACCACAAACCTGCTGAATAATAATCCGCCGTAAATATTGGTTTTGTATGGAGGGGTATAGTAATTATCCTGGTAATACGAATATCGCAAGCCCACTCCGGCTGACCAGTTAGGCTTCAGCATATAGCCGAATGTAGGCGCTATTTCGATATTGGTAATCGTTCCGAAAGTGAGTCCGAAATTGCCGCCAACAAATATGCGATCCTTGAATGGCACTTTGGGGCTGCCCATATTTGCTGCATTCTGTGCCAGCGTGATATCACTGAGGGCAAAAACTAAAAATGTAACCAGGCTGAGGTGCAGGGTTTTCATCATGGCCGTATATAGATTTAATGATACAAAAGTAAATAAACTAATCGGCAAAGATTTTCCCGGGATTCATGATGCCATGCGGATCGAATACGGCTTTGATCTGCCGCATAAGGCCTGTCTGCGTGGCATTAAATGCAATATCCATATAGGGTTTCTGAACCCAGCCGATGCCATGTTCGCCCGACAAGGTGCCGCCAAGTTTGACGCATAGCTGAAAGATTTCCCGGATGCCTTGCGGCAGTTTAACCGTCCAGGCTGATTCATCCATATCATCTTTAATGATATTTACATGCAGGTTGCCATCACCGGCGTGACCATAGCAAACGGACTTAAAACCATACTTTAATCCAATGGCTTTCACGCCTAGCAGCAAAGCAGGCAGCTCGGCACGTGGCACCACCGTGTCTTCTTCCTTGTATACAGCATTTGATTTAACGGCTTCCGCCACGCTTCTGCGCATCTTCCAGAGATCAGCTTTTTGCTGTGCCGATTCCGCAAACAATATTTCGCCCACGTCATATCGGGAAACAATGGCCGTTATCTTTTCCATTTCTCTGAATAACTGATCAGGATCATTGCCATCCACCTCTAACAAAAGGTGTGCTGCCACATCATTCGCTATGTGAAATGAAGGAATATGCGTGAATCGGATCGTCCAGTCAATGGCATCTCGCTCCATAAATTCCATGGCAGACGGCGTAATGCCTGCCATAAATATCGCATTCACACTTTCACAGGCCTCCACTGCTTTGCGGTATGGAACGAGCATCAGTAAGTCATGTTGCGGATGCGGAATCAGTCGCAGCACTATTTTGGTGACTATACCAAGTGTGCCTTCACTGCCGACAATTAGCTGTGTGAGGTTATAACCCGTGGCATTCTTTAATACATTGGCGCCGGTCATGATGACCTCGCCGGAAGGCAACACCATCTCAAGATTCAGTACATAATCTTTCACCACGCCGTACTTCACGGCTTTCGGGCCGCCGGAATTTTCAGCGATATTTCCACCAATGAAACAAGATCCGCGGCTGGCCGGGTCAGGAGGATAGAACAATCCTTTTTCTTTTACCGCTTCTTGTAACACCTGTGTGATGACGCCCGGCTCAACTGTTACCTGGTGATTTCTTTCATCAATAAATAATATCCTGTTTAACCTTTCAACCGACAACAGAACGCCACCGTAAACAGGTAAGGCGCCGCCACTTAAACCGGTTCCTGCGGCACGTGGTGTAACAGGTATAAGCTGTTCATGGCAATAGCGTAATACAAGACTGATTTCTTCGGCTGAGGATGGCCTCACAACAATTTCAGGCGGGAATTTTAAATCTTCCGTTTCATCATGTCCGTAGTGAGACAGTATATTTTCATCAGTTATCACCTGCGCAGCACCGCACACGGATTGAAAATAAAGCACATCTCCTGGTGTAATCTTCCTGAAAGCCATCGGCTTCATTTTATACAACAAAAATAAACTGAATTCCCATTGCTTAATAATCCGCTATCCGGCTGCACGTTTTACGCCCGGCACCTCCAGCACAAGATCAGCACCATAGGCGGAAGCCGGTGTCTGATAACCTGTTTTAAAATTTCCCTGTAACACTTTTTGAGTGATGAGCAAAGCCGCCATAGCAGTGAGTGTATATCCTTCAGGGCAGCGCATAGTTGCTGTAATGGTTTTACCCGCAGCATTCTTTACCTGTCCCCAGATGTAAGCAGTAGCTTTACTGCGCTGAATATCTGATGGTCCGGCAGGCCGCCGGTTAATTTTTCTCTCGATCAATTGCCTGATAACGGAAGTGCGAAGTAACCAATTGTACATCGATTGAAATTTCAACAGGTTGCTGATATATGGCTTCGTTCCTGTGTATGTTTCAATGTCGGAAATGCCGGTAGTAAAATATGCTGTGGAGATATCACCCCAGGGAATACACATGGTAAGAAATTTCCTTTCTCCAAAATCAACATGCATTTGCTTATGACCCAACGGCACATTGACGATCATTCCGTTCTTTCGTACCGCACCTCCCTTTCCCAGCTTCGAGAGCATGCTGATAGCTGTACCATGTGAGATACCACCACCGGCTGTGGCAAAAGCGAGTTGAATACTTAATGCATCGGGCAGCGAATTTTTCAGGAATAACGATAGGCAGTCTGTCGGAACCACATCAAAGCCAACACCGGGTAACACCATGATACCCGCTTTTTTAGCATCGTCATCTGCCATCTTCAACAATTCAAAAACAGTGATATCGCCATTGATATCAAGATAGTGTGTGCCGGTCTGCAGGCAGGCATCAACCATTTTTTTTGCCGTACGGGTGAAAGGGCCTGCGGCATTCACCACTGCTTTCACTTCGCGAAGGGACTGCAGCAATGCTGAGGTGTTCTCCAATTCAAATATCCGGTAAGGAAGGTGGAGTTTTGCAGCCAACGCGGCGATGGCAGCTTCATTCCTGCCTGCCAGGATGGGTTGTAACTGATATTGTTGGCTGTAGCGGGCTATTAATTCCCCGGTATAACCATTCGCGCCATACAGTAAGAATGTCTGCTCTGTCATGGTTAAAGATACGGATAGCCTGCTATTAATGTAACAGTGAACAATACATTATTGTAAAAACAGGCATACCAGGTGAAGGATTACGTATGAATAAATGCTGCATAAGCAGTGGCATGAGTCTTTGATTCAGCGAAACGCTACAGACCTTCCCTTGCTGTTTTTCACTTTCAAAACACACCGTAGTGATGGCCTGATTGGACTTAAGGTCAGGACTTTAATCTCACTATCTTTGGAATGGCGGCAATAAGCGCAGGTCAATTTTTTTTTAAATCAAATCCGATCAGATGACCATACACGAAATTAAGTTACAACTGATGACTGCAACCAATCCTGTCGCAAAAGCTTTGCATAAGAATGATCATTTCAAAGTGCTGGCAATTGGGTTCAGGAAAGGAATGGCGCTGAAGGAGCACCAGGCGCATCATCCTTCGAAACTGATTGTGCTGGAAGGCAAAGTGATTTACATAGATGCGGATACTAATGCTGCAATGGGACAATATGATGAAATGGAAATTCCTGTTAACAAAACACATTCGGTAACCGCACTGGAAGACAGTGTATGTTTGCTGACACAAGGATAAAAACATCACCATGCATGATATTGAATCTGAGACCGATGTAAAAACACTGGTAGATGCTTTTTACCGGAAAGTATTAGCAGATCCTGTGATAGGTTTTATTTTTACTAAAGCTGTCAGCATAAATTGGGAACAACATATGCCCGTCATGTACGCTTTCTGGAGCAACACTTTGTTAGGCAGTGGTGGTTATAGCGGCAATCCTATGGTGAAGCACCTGGAACTTGACAAAAAAGTGAAGCTGGACCGGGAGCATTTTAACCGGTGGCTCCTGCTATGGGAAGAAACTGTTAAGGAGTTGTTCAACGGAAAAATTGCGGATGAAGCCATCGTGAGAGCGCGAAATATTGCATCGTTGATGTTGTTCAAAATCAATCAGCAGCATGCTTCGTAATATTCCGGGACAAAATATATAAACCAATTTTTGCCTGTATAAGCTGCGGTCATCCAATCAGCGGCACCGACTGCAGCGCTTGTAGCAGCAGTATCAGAAATGCGAGGAAATATGCCACCGCAAACGACTGTGTAAATCGCACACTGCCGGCCGGATTTCTTTTTGAAATCCAGTAACCAAATAAAGGCAACAGTTGCAATGCATGCAAGCCGATAAAATGCGCAACCCTCAGGTCGCCGAACTGCGTGCTCCAGTTCAGCAACGGCAAACCGGGGCCGCCGTCTTCACCACCAACCGAATGTGAAAACCTGCCGGACATATAGCCGCCTTCAAAGCAGGCTACAATAAATAATACCAGCCCCAGCCGGATGCCCCATACATAACTCATGGGAATGGTAAATTCTTTTTGTCGGAAAAAGAGAACATTCATGTACAATGTCCAAAGCGTAACGGTCAGTATCACGATTCCCATCAGCGAATAGATCATCCCGTCAAATGGAGTGGCAATATTAAAATGTGACGGCACACCTCGTGCCGCCTGACCGGCAATAGCTGACAATTCCAGTGTCATCAAAATGACAAACATCCGGTTATAGATCGTTACAGCACGTTGATTTTTCAGATACACAAGGTACCATGCCATTGACCAGCTCCAGATACCAACAGAAGCAAAGAACTTGAATGGCTTAATCCACCTGTTGATGCCAAGGATTTCGTGGCTGTCCGATTGCATTAAAACCAGCATCAGCGCGGCAGCGGCAAAATCAAGCAGGCCAAAAAGGGCGAGCAGCCGGTTACGGCGGAGTAATTCATTATAAAACGACTTCAGCATAAATTAATAGTTTGTTGTAAAGTATTGCCTTGTCCTGAACAAACGGATGATGATGTAAAGCAGAAGTCCGGCAGGACCGAACATAAAAGTCAGCAAAAGACAGGGGACAAGCACCCATCGGTTGATTTTATGTAACCGCGCATTGTGCACTATGAATAAACCGGTCAGCAGGTCGAATGCGAGGTAATGAATCCAGCCTGCAAGCAGCAATGATTGGTTTTGAAACAGGTTTGCTACTTCTGTTAACGAGCTGAAACCGCCCTCAGGTGTTTCACCGATGTGCGCTGCAATCAGGTAAGCATACAGCGCTGCTAATATGGTGATGACTCCGCCAAAAACAACCTTCTCTGTATACTTCCAGTCTGGCAGGATCAACAGCATGAGCCAGCTGCAGAGTGCCATCATGCTTACAGCGCTGAAAAGCTGATCGTTGTTCATATCGGGTTATTTTTAACAGGAACAAAATACACAATTGCATTTGCAATTCATTCGATATGATTGCATCAATTTTTTATGCGGTAAGCAATCATAACCTGTTATTTTTGTTGTTCAAAGAAAAATTTTAAGCAGATGGCCTCCTCCTATTGTGAAGCAGTGGAAAAAATGGATGCCGGCAATGTGCACAGGAAATACCATGATACCGAATATGGTTATCCTATTGCCGATGATCATGCGCTGTTTGAGCGGTTAATACTGGAAATTAACCAGGCCGGACTTTCATGGACAACGATTCTCAACAAGAAAGAAAATTTTCACCGTGCCTACCATGGTTTTGATATTGATAAGGTGGCTGGTTACAGGCAAAGGGATATTCAACGGCTGTTGAATGATGCAGGTATTATCCGCAACAGGCTGAAAATCGCGGCAGCCATTGAGAATGCAAAAAGGCTGAAGATTATTCGTAAAGAATTCGGATCTTTTAAAAACTGGCTCGACCATCATCATCCGAAAACAAAGGATGAGTGGGTGAAAATTTTTAAACAGAATTTCAGATTTACAGGCGGAGAAATTGTAAATGAATTTCTCATGAGTATTGGTTACCTGCAGGGCGCTCATATTGAAAGTTGCCCTGTTTATAAAAAAACCATGAAGCACCGTCCGGCCTGGAGCCGGAAATAAAAGGTAGCGCCACCTGCAGGTTGTGTTGCTGAAAATAAAGGTGGATCCTGCTTTTCTCAAAACACAGTCAGTCGTTTATAAAAAGGCTGTTTGTTTTCCGGTTATTCTATATCTTTCGAAAAAAAATAATCATGCGTATTTCCAGCTCTTTACTGTTTTTCGTTGTGTTGATTTTCACTGCGACTTCGGTTAAGTCACAGTCCGAAACTTCCGGCACTAATGTTTACCTCTCATCGTCCGGTGAAACCATGTTTTCCTGGGGCAAAGTAGAAGCCGGTGATGAAAACATCAATAATATAGTTCGTTTTTCGCCGGTCTTTAATTTCGGGACACAGGTGAATGTTGATTTCAACAATGCGCTCGGTTTTTATACAGGGCTTGACCTGCGTAACGTTGGTCTGATTTCCCATACCGCAGAAGGATATAAGATAAAGGAAAGAGCTTATGGCCTTGGGCTTCCAATCGTCATCAAGATTGGTGATTTCAGCAAAAACATGAACATCGGTATCGGCGGCGAGCTGGAGATGATGTTTGCCTGGAAAAGAAAGGTCATTGTACCGAATTTCACTAAGACGAAAGAGCTGCAGTGGTTTTCCGATAACGTGAATATCTTTAACCCTTCACTGCTTGCGGAAATCAAATTCAGGCAGGGATTCTATATCCGCTATAAATATTACCTCAACGATTTTCTCAAGTATCAGTCTGGCGGATTGACAATACAGATTCCTACTGCACCTTACCTGAAGAACATTCCGGATTATGCACAATCAAGCCAGCTGATGTATATCTCCTGTGGCTTCATGATTTCCGATAAGGCTCTGGATGGCATGGCGCCCGGAAAAAGCGGTTACAGCAATGCGGAAGACGGCTTTTTCCGCAGCATGCCTGCGAAGCAGCCGTAAATGCTGGTGATGAATTGTAATAGCAGGTTGCAGTAAGAAGAACCTGCTAAACAGCGAGCTGCGTATAATCAATCTGCAGCTTTCCATCCGTTGTCTGTAAAGTCAAAAAACTTTTATTGGGCAGCAATTGCCAGTTGCCATCATCCAGAGGTTCAGATGATATAATCGCATTGCCGTTGCGCAGGCTAAGGTAGAGTGTGTAATAAGGTTCATACAGATTTACTGTTTCCGGGTCGGAATCTTGGTAGATACGCCAGGCCTGCAGCTTTTGCGGAGATAATAAAAAGGCACAAAGTGAGTCATACGACTTTTCCCTGGCGATTGCTGTCACGATAGATTCAGTACTCTTCTGTGGATACCGGGCTTTTTCATCAATGATATGCTGCAGGAAAATTTTCGAATCGGAAGTGCCGGCAGCTTTCGCTTCTTCATGATAAGAAAATACGGTACCGTTATGGCTGAATGCAAACGGGGTATCATCCTGCTCATGGTAAAATGGATGTGCACCGTCGATGGAGGCATTGAGGCCCTGTGATGCCCGCCTGTTGTGAGCAATAAAAAAGCTCGACCTAGCCTCCCTGATCAGCGCCTGATAACTTTCGTCCCAGGAAGAAGCCTGATCACGCTTATGGATCTCAATCCGTCCATCATGCAAAAATGCCATGCCACATCCGTCATTGTGCTCACCTCTCTTCGATGCATCAAGCAGTTGACGCCCGTTCTTCGACAGGTATTTTAATGATACCGGGCATAAGAGCATTTCATCAAGAATTGAACTTGGTCCGGGACTTACCTTCGCAATCATCCTGCACATGGCAAAATATTTTTTAAATCAGATCGGCAAATATAAATACAGGTAAATGATCTTTAAACATGGCTTGCCGTTGAATATTGCCACTGCTTGAAACCGGCGGCATTGAATAAGGGAATAACAGTTCGGTACTGCTATATTAGTTCGAAGCGCGAATCCAATGATTTCTGTCATTCGGTTATCCATTGCCGTTGAATTCATTCACCGGCAAAAGCCAGCATAGGTCTAAGCCCGGTCTCCCGGATATATTCTTTCCGCTTCAGCCATCTTTTCACCAATTTTTCCGGTGAGCATATGCCAGAACATAATAAAGTCTGATTGAAGGCTGAATAGCGGATAGGTAAAAGTTGCCGGTTTGTTTTTTTCTATAAAGGCATGCGCAACCCATGCAAATCCATATCCCAACACAGGAACAAGAAAAAGTAAATTCCACTGTTGTGTGAAAACAGCATAAACAAAACACGCAAGCAACAGCGCGGTGCCGCTGAAATGCATCAGCCGGGTGAAAGGACGCCGGTGTTCCGAAAGATAGTAGGGGTAAAATTCCCTGATGGTCTGAAATTGACGGGCTGCCATGGTATGGATTTATTTTCCGAAAATTAATCAACAGCATTTACTTTCCTAACGACATGCTGTGACAGGAAAGCAGCATGCAACAGCTGAGGATGTGACTAACGCATCAATTGATAAACCAGCAGACTCGACAGGTAGGCAAGCCCCGTCATGTAGGCAATCTGCAGCAATGGCCATTTCCATGATTTTGTCTCCCGTCTTACCACTGCAACAGTACTCATACACTGCATGGCAAATGCGAAGAATATCATCAGCGAGAAAGCGGTGGCACTGCTATAGACATGCATGCCCGTTAAAGGATCAACTTCATTGCGCATCTTGTCGCGGATAGCTTCAAAGTCGGCATCATCCGCCGAACCAATGCTATAGATGGTTGACATCGTTCCAACAAAAACTTCTCTCGCGGCAAATGAGGTGATCAGGGCAATACCGATTTTCCAGTCGAAACCAAGTGGCCTTATCACCGGCTCAATAAAATGGCCTATCTGGCCTGCATAGGATGCGCCGAGTTTTTCTGCCTGCAGCCGGTTATTCAGTTCGGTTTGTGTTACCATCTCTGTAGGGTGCAGCTGTGCGAATTTTTCCTCTATGGCCTGTAAAGAATTTCCGGGGCCAAAGGATGCGAGCAGCCACAGGATAATGGAAATGGTGATGATGACTTTTCCGGCATCCATCACGAATACCTTCGCCTTTTCCAACATGGTGATGCCTACATTTCCCCAACGTGGCCAGCGGTAGATAGGTAACTCCATCAGGTAATAGCTTTTTTCTTTTGCCCTGATAATAAGCTTCATCACCAGCGCTGCCAGCAATGCCATAAGCCAGCCGAGCAGGTATAAACCAAGCATGGCAAGGCCTTTCAGGTTCATGAAACCGAATAGCTTTTCATCCGGCACAATAAAGCTGATCAGCAGTGCATATACGGGCAATCGGGCCGAACAGCTCATCAACGGTGTTACCATGATGGTGATGATCCTGTCTTTCCAGTTTTCAATGCCGCGTGTGGAGAGGATGGCCGGCACAGCACAAGCCATCCCGCTCACCAATGGCAAGGTTGACTTACCGCTCATACCCACTTTCCGCATCAGCCTGTCCATCAGGAAACTCACGCGCGTCATATATCCTGTATCCTCCAGTATTGAGATAAATCCGAAGAGTAGCATGATCTGTGGTATAAAGACCACAATGCCGCCAATACCGGCCAGCACGCCTTCCACTAACAGATCCGTTACAATGTTCTGCGGTAATGATTGGTTCAGTGTAGCCTGCAGGTAACTGAATGCATTGCTGATCGCTTCCATGGGATAAGTAGCCCATGAAAAAATGGCCTGGAACACGAAATAGAATATCAGCAAAAAAATCAGGTACCCGTAAACAGGATGCAGTAACACGGCATCAATGCCTGCCGTTGTATCAAGCGCCTGCTGCCTGCTTCTGTCCTGCGAAGTGCACCGGGTGAGTATTGGATTGATTTTATCGTACCGTTTCAGGATTTCTTCGCCTTGCAGTTTGGCCATGGTAAAATGGTGTTGCTCCAGCAGGCGTTTGATGCGGCCTTTCTGTTCCACGTTAAAACAGAAAATATTGATATAGTGACAGGCAATCTGGAAGGCGGTATAATCGCTCTTCACGCCGGTGATTTCTTTCACTCCATCAATCACCTCCGGGCAAAGCGGCTTCACTTCCACAAAATTCTTATCAGGAACCGGTATGGTGGTTTGTATCGCCCGTTTAAGATCGTTGATGCCTTTTCCTTCGCGCGCATTGATGGGTATCACTTTTACGCCAAGCTCTACCGCCAGCTGTTGCGTATCAATGGCAAGGCCGTTTTTACGCGCCACATCCATCATGTTGAGGGCAATGATGGTGGGAATCTTCAGGTCTATGATCTGTGAACAAAACAGCAGATTGCGTTTCAGGTTGGAGGCATCTGCTACAATCACCAATAGGTCGGGATGCGAATCATTATCAGGGTTCAGCAAAACGTCGAAGGTGATGAACTCATCAATGCGGCGCGGATAGAGGCTGTAAGTGCCCGGAAGGTCAATCAGGTTGGCGGAAAGATCTTTCGACAATGGCAGGTAACCTGTTTTTTTATCCACGGTAACGCCTGCAAAGTTGCCGACCTTCTGCCGCAGACCCGTCAATGCATTAAACAGCGAAGATTTTCCGCAGTTGGGGTTGCCGACCAGTCCGATTTTCAGATTCTTCTTCATGCGTCACTCAACGGGTTAATTATTCGCTTGAGCCGGCTTGTTCCTTTCTTATGTTCCATACTAAATGGCGCACATGCAGCAAAACAGGCATAGAAATTATCACCCTGCCACGGTGGCAGATTGCACCAATACGGCATTTGCTTCCTCTTTGCGCAGGCTGAGGAGGTAGGTTCCGATTTTAACGGATATCGGATCACCAAGTGGCGCTACTTTATCGATGGATATTTTTTCTCCGGGAAGAAATCCCATCTCCATCAGTTTCAGGGAAAGATCACCCCGTTCCAGTTCCACGATCACGCCGGAATCGCCTTCTTTCATTTTGCCAAGTGGCATTACTGCACGATACTGAGTCACCCGCTTATTTAGATTGAATTTAAATAGCGCAAGTTAGCAATTTCTCACAGAGGTGAAAATGATCTTGCTCAGCATGTTAAAAGATTTCAGAACGATGAGCTCATGACAACCTGTTGACTGCGGAAACTTCCGCGGTTATCCGGATGCAAAACCTTTATTAAGAGTTTATAGGTGGCTGTTCGCCCGGTTATCCATCCTATCGGGAAGCACAAATGATAACACCGTTTAACGGCATCGTTACGATGGAAGCAGCAGGAACTTTTTTATCCGCGCGGGAGAAGGAAGGGCAGGTCTGGCATTTTTTCCTGAAGATGCAACTGCTGAACAGACAGGCTGCCAACAGCAGCATGAAAAGGAGGGTGGATGTTTGGTTGATCTTCATGCGGTAAATATCGGATTTAGGCTGAAATGGCCGCTGACAACAGCCTGTTTTTTCTGCAACATAATTGCTGTACGCTTGCAGTGCCGCGATATTACTAAAGGATACGCTGCTGCTGTTGCAAATTCTTCCGCTTCATTATCATCCGTGTTCTATTTTTATCAGCTATGAAGCAAGGCAAAAAAATCCTCGTCGCTCCGCTGAACTGGGGACTCGGTCATGCCGCCCGCTGCATTCCGCTCATCAGTGAAATGCAACATCTCGGCGCCGAGGTAATCATTGGAGCCGACGGAGCTGCACTCGCCTTGCTGCGCAAAGAGTTTCCCGCCCTAAAATGGATTCACATGCCGGGCACTGTTGTCCGCTACCAGGAAAAAGGAAGCCTTGCCCTGCGGCTGATGCTGCAACTGCCGAAACTGCTGACTGCTGTAATAGCGGAACACAGGCAGTTAAAAAAAATAATTGCTGCAGAAAAAATTGATGCGGTGATTGCTGACAACCGGTATGGTTTATTTGCCCGCAATATCCCGTCGGTCTTCATTACGCATCAGGCAACCATAAGGCTACCGGTTACACTGCAATGGATGGCAACTATCGTGAACGTTGTTAATCATTTCTTTATTTCAAAATTTGACAATTGCTGGATTGCCGATGCAGAAGGCCCGGGCAATTGGTCCGGTGATTTGTCGAAAGGGTTACCTGCAACCGGGAAGGTGGTTTTTATCGGGCCACTCTCACGTTTTAACAGCCGGGAAGAAAGCAGGAAATATGATATCCTCATTTTGCTTTCCGGCCCGGAGCCGCAGCGCACCCTGCTGGAAACTAAACTAACAGGTCAGTTCATGCAGTATGAAAAAACTGTTCATCCATCCGGTTCGCGTGCGCGCTTGAAGGTGCTGCTGGTCAGGGGTGTGATGGAAGGAACGGATGTGCCCGTAAGCCTGTCGGAAAATTTCACGAAGGTGGATTACCTGCTCACCCGGGAACTCAATTCGGCGATACTTTCAGCCGGCCTCATCATTGCACGGCCGGGTTACACTACGATTATGGACCTTGCAGCCATTGGCGGCAAAGCCATCTTCATTCCCACGCCCGGGCAAACGGAACAGGAATACCTGTCGAACAATCTCATGCAGCGTGGCATCTGCTACTCTGCAACACAGGAGTTGTTTGATCTGCAAACGGCAGTCAGCGAATCCGGAAACTACCATGGTTTCACTGCTTCCGGCAGTGTTGCATGGAAGGAGCATGTAAGAGAATGGCTGGAAAGGATTGAAGCATAAAGTGTGGCTGGAGGAGAACTTGTTGCAGTGATCAGATTTAGTTACTGCAATGCACGTTGCATCAATCTGTGAACTACCTCTGTGAATGATTGAATCACAATGCTGCTTAAAATGCTAAGCAGTAGTTCCAGTATGATTCATTGGAAAGCCTAACAATAGTTTCTCAGATCCTATTTCATAAGCGTGAATCAAAAAAGCAGACAGCGCAATGCAAGGCTTACGACTATGGAGCAAGTGAATTGTTTCAGTTAAATAGCTCCCTTCATCTTCACTCCCAAATCCCGCTCTGCTCCAAATGAATCTTTTCATCGAAGAAGATTTTGGTGGTTTGCTCGAAGGAATCAGTGAAGTCGGAAACATAGAAGTGATGCGGATTGCGGCGCTTGTTGTTGAGTAGTTTTTTTGATTCGAGGGTGTCTTTTACCTGCCCGGCAACAATATTGGTGGAGTCGAATATTTTTATGCGATGATTGAAGTAGGCGGCTACTTCTTTTTCAATCAGCGGATAATGGGTGCAGGCCAATATCATTCCCTGTATGTCGCTGAAGTCGGGATAGGCTAGGTAAGAGTTGATGACAGCCTGGCTGACACTGTTGTTGTAGAAGCCTGCTTCAATCATGGAAGCAAGCAGGGCTGTGGCAAGTCCAACGGTTTCCAGGTCGGGCCGTAACGCCTTGAGCTTATGTTCATACGTGCCTGATTTGATGGTGCCTTTGGTTCCGATGATACCGATCTTGTGAATGGTCGTATCGGCTGCCACCCGTTCCACCACCGGATCAATTACGTTAACCACCGGTACGGTATCATTGGTTTTTTGTGCAACGTGCGCTTTCACCACATCGAATGCGGCCGCAGAGGCAGTGTTGCAGGCTATCAACAGCAGCTTGCAATTTTTATCGAGCAAAAAATCAGCGATGCGGATGGAGTAGTGTTGAATCGCTTCCGCTGATTTATCGCCGTAAGGCAGATGCGCTGTGTCGCCAAAGTAGATGAGTTCTTCTTCGGGCAGCAGCTTAGAAACAGCATTGGCGACCGTTAAGCCGCCAATGCCGGAATCAAAAATTCCAATTGGGTTTTGTGGAGTCAAAAGATTAGTGAGTAGCGAGTAGTGTGGAGTGAGTTGGTACTTCGTCTATTTTAACATTAGCTTCTTCTTCACCAATTCCATCAGGTTGTCGGATTCCTGCGCATACACCACAGCACCGGCACTCGTATCAAACACATAGGCATAGTTATTTGCCTTGGCCACTTCTTTGATGGCATCCTCGGCTTTCTTGAGAATAGGAGAGTACACTTCTTCTTTTTTGTTTTGCAGTTTATCCTGTGCGCCGCCTTGAAATTGCTGAATACGGTTCTCCAGGTCTTTGATTTCCTGTTGCTTGATTTCTTTTACGGCATCAGTGGTGGTTGCCGGTAGGCTTTGGAAATCCTGTATTTTCTTCTGATAGTCGGTGAGCATCGAGGTGTTGGCATCTTCCAGTGATTTCTGATAAGCCTGCAGTACGGAGTCGGCCTTTTTTATTTCCGGCATCATGGCAAGCAGGTCAGCAGAATTGATATGTCCGAATTTAAGTGACTGTGCCTGTGTAGATACAGCCGTCAACAGCAGCAACACAACTGCCAGGTAAGAGAGAAACTTCATTGTTGTTTTGGTTTTTTAGGTGCGAATTTGTCTGCCGCTCTTTTTTCTTTTGTTACCTGAATGGATCGGCGGCATTATTTTAGGTGGGCAAAAGTATCAATTTTTTACTTTTTAATGTCTTTATCCGTTTTGTCGGTGGCGCTGCCTGTTTTCGGTGCATAACCCATCGACTGTAAAACCTGGTCGCTGATATTCACCTTGGTGTTGGCATACAACACTGCCGAACCGCCAGACTTATCCAATACAAAATCATAAGCTTTGCTGACGGCAATTTTTGAAACCGCATCATATACATTATCCTGTATAGGTTGCACCAACTCCTGGCGTTTCACAAAGAGCTCACCCTGGTAACCGAATTTCTGCTTCTGTAATTCCTTGGCGGCTTTTTCTTTGTCCTGTATTTCTTTCTGCCGTTGCTGCTTCATCTCATCTGTCAGCAATACCTGCTCCGCCTGATAGGATTTATACAGCTTTTCAATTTCCGCATATTTGGTATCAATATCTTTTTGCCAGGCCGCTGCGAGGTCATCCAGTTTCTTTTGCGCATCCTTGTAGTCGGGAATATTTTTCAGGATATATTCCGTATCCACATAGGCGATCTTCTGTGCAAATGTGGCGGTAATTGTCAGTAGCAGGAAACCGAACAGGAAAATTGATTTTTTCATAGTTGAATCTAGGATTAATAGTTTAAAAGCTTGTGCTGTGAAAAGCGTATGAAATGAAAAATATCTAAAATTTTTGCGCGGCCATCAATGGAAGTCAATCATCTGTTGCTGTATTCAATACACAATTATGCGTTGCCTGATTGTTACCAGTCAACTTTGTAAGCATCATGCTATTCCGGTTCAAATCCAAGCACGATATTAAATGCACCATAAACACTTAGATATTCGCCCAGTGTTCTTGGCGCAACTAACGGGCGTGGTTTGTCAAATCCGATGCCATAGTCAAATCCTACTGTGCCGAAGATGGGCAGGAATACACGAAGGCCCAGCCCTGCAGCGCGACGGAGATTAAACGGATCATAATCATCGAAGCTATACCATGCATTACCGGCTTCCACCCAAGCTGTTCCGTAAATAAAGGCGCTCGGACTTGTAGAGAACGGATACCGCAGTTCAAGTGTGAATTTATTAAAGATCGGCGCAGCCGTGGCATACACTTCTTTGTATCCACGCTGCGAGATGATATCAACCCCGTAGAGCGAATAATTCTGCGACAACCCGTCGCCACCCACATCAAAGCGCTCAAAAGGCGTGAGGCCTATTTCCGGATTATAATAGCCAAGGTATCCTCCTTTGGCTGCTGTCTTCAAAACAAACTTTCCAAAAACATTCGTGTACCATTCAGCGCCAAATCTCCATTTATGAAATTCTACCCATTTGTATTTTTCGGCAATAGGAAGGTCGGTATAATCTTTATCATTGAACAGGGAGTAAGGTGGCGTTAATGCCAGGCTGATATAGAAATTGGATCCCCACTTGGGGAAAGTGAAGTCAGGCCCGGTTGAATTTCTGCCAAAGGTCTCCTTCAGGCTGATGCTGTATGCATTGCCTGTATTGATAAAGAAATTGGTGGTATAATTATCCAGTGAATAATTGGTGAAGTTAACGGCGGATATCAGCGTAAAAAAGTCATCCGGCCATTGCAGTTGCTTACCGAGCCCGACGGTGGCGCCGGTGGTTACCAGTGTGCCGTAGGCCGGATCATCCCTGCTGGTGCCTCTTGCATAGCGCGAACTGTACAACCCGATATTCAATGAATTGGGTTTCTTGCCGCCTAACCAGGGTTCCGTAAAGCCAATGTTGAATGATTGATAATAACGGCCATTCGACTGCAACCGCACTGAAAATACCTGGCCATCACCGGAAGGCAACGGCGACCATGTTTTAGTGTCGAACAGGTTGCGCATGGAAAAGTTATTAAACTTAACACCCAGTGAACCGATGACACCCGTTCCCGAGCCGCCCCAACCCGCAGATAATTCCACCTGATCACTTGGCTTTTCTTCAACGGAATAGGTGAGGTCAACCGTTCCGTTTTCAGGATGCGGATCGGTGTTGATGCCCAGCTTCTCCGGATCGAAAAAACCGGTGGCTAAAATTTCACGTTGTGTACGTATCACATCCGCCCTGCTGAACTTGCTGCCGGGCGTAGTGCGTATCACGCGACGGATAACATGTTCATGTGTCTTGGTATTGCCTTCAATAAATACCCTGTTAATGGTGGCCTGCGGACCTTCATGCACCCTTATTTCAAGATCAATGGAATCATTCTCAATGGATACTTCGACCGGCGTAACGGAGAAGAAAAGGTAGCCGTCATCCATATACAGCGAACCCACATCTGTGCCGTTAGGGTCGCCATTGAGTCTTTTCTGAAGAAATTCCTCATCATACACATCGCCCTTTTTGATATGCAGCGCGGAATCCAGTCGCGACGAAGCATACTTTGAATTGCCCGACCACCTGATGTCGCGGAAATAATATTTATTCCCTTCAGCGATCCAGATCTGTATGTTCAGGTTGCCATTTTCATTTTCATAAACGGTATCAAACTTAATATGTGCATCGCGATAACCTTTGGTAGCATAGTAGGCAAGCACCTTTCCCTTATCATCTTCGTAATCAGACGGCCTGAACTTGGAAACCGTAAACACCGACCAGACGGGGTTCTCCTTGGTCTTTTTCATGAGGCCGCGCAGTTTGCGGCTGCTGACTGCCGTATTGCCTTTAAACCAGATATTATCAATTCTAACCCTGTTTCCCTTATCTATATAAATATAGTAGAGCATGCTGTTTTGCTGCGAGGAATCAGGCACTTCACTGATAGTCACCTTGACATGTGTAAACCCTTTTTCATTATAAAATGACTTGATGGTATTGTAGGTATTAACCTTGATGTTATCCGTTAATACCTTGCCTTTATTCAGCTTAATTTTTTCCCGAAGGTCATCCTGTTCACCTTTGGTTGTGCCACGAAAGGTAAAGCCGGAGAGACGCGGACGTTCATCCAGTTCATAGGTGAGAAAGGCTGTGTCGCTGACGGTACGCTCCACATATATTCTCACATTAGCAAAAAGATCTTGTTTCCAGAGGTTCTTAACGGCCTTGCTGATTTCTGTTCCGGGTATGTCAATCCGGTCACCCTTCCTGATGCCCGCCAATGCAGCGAGGATATCCTTATCCAGGTATTGCGTGCCACGCACTTCAATACCTCCGATGACGTAACTTTTAGGGTTAGCGTAGTCCACAACGAGCGAATCAGCTGAATGCTGGTTGACCTGCGCAGTCGCTTGCCGGAATAATACGGCCATCAGCAGTAATATAAGTACAGGAATACGGATCATTTCACATTTACTTGTTCACTGGTTTTGCCAAACCGGCGTTCCCGTTTCTGAAAGTCGATGATGGCTTCATACAAAGTTTCCTTGTCAAAGTCAGGCCACAAAACAGGTGTGAAATATAATTCAGCGTATGCCAGCTGCCAGAGCAGGTAGTTGCTGAGTCGCTGTTCGCCGCTTGTCCGTATCATGAGTTCAGGGTCAGGGAAGTCAGCGGTTTCCAGGTAACTGCTGATAACGGTTTCATTTATTTCTGCTGGAAGCAGGTTGCCTTCTTTTACGGCTGTGGCAATTTTCCGCATGGCTTCAGTCAGCTCCCAGCGTGCACTGTAATTGAGGGCCAGGATCAGTGTGAGCCCGGTATTCTGTTTGGTCTCCTCCATCGCTTCCAGCAATTCACGGTTGCATTTCGGCGGCAGCGATGCGATGTTACCGATGGAAAGCAGGCGGATATTGTTCTCCATCAGCGTATGCATTTCATTGCTGATGGTGGTCACGAGTAACTCCATGAGGGCATCCACTTCATGCTGCGGACGCGCCCAGTTTTCCGTTGAGAAAGCATACAACGTCAGGAAGCTGACGCCGAGTTCCGCACAGGCTTCTGCGGTAGCACGCACGGCAGTCACTCCGTTACGGTGTCCGAAAATTCTGTTCTCGCCGTGCAGCCTGGCCCAGCGTCCATTGCCATCCATGATGACGGCAATGTGTTCCGGTAACCTGGTTTTATCAATCTTTTCGGATAAGGACATGGCTGGAATTAAAAAGTACGCAAGGTACTAAGTAACCATCTATTTTGATGAAGTAAATCTTAATGCGGATAAGGACAACGGTATGGCTTCAATGTATGGGTGATGCCGATGCCAAAGAAGAGGTAATCGTCGCTCTTCACATTGTCACCTCTCATTTTACCCGTTGCACCAATCGGTTCGGCCAGCACTTCAGCGGACGGATCACCGAGAAACTGCGCCATCGGTCCGCCTTCATAGAGCAGTATTACAGGATCGGCATATACACCACTCACATCGTCGAGGTAGTCCGTCGCCGTTTTTCTTACCCCAAATTCAAGGGTCAGGCCGGTGAGTGCTGATATCCTGTATTTAAATCCGCCACCGAGCAACCAGGCAGAGCTTGTTCGTTTGTACTTCTTCAGTTCCGGGTATTGAGGATAGCCTTGTCCTTCTGTACCAACAGGCTGCAACAGTATTTTCTCACCATTATAATTTGCGGAAGGATTAAAGTGGAAGACCCCAAATCCAGCCATTACATAAGGCGCGAAGCGATGCCGTTCACCGGTTGTTGAACCCGGAGCCGCGGTATAAGGCAGGAAGTTAAACTCAAACTGGAAGCTGGTTTCGAGGATATTTGAAGAAAAGCCAAGGTTACGGGTTTGCTGATAATAGTTGTTGGCATATTGATCGTCGGCCCAAACCCGCCCGGCATTGAGGTTAAAACGAAATGATACACGTTCATCAAAATTGCGGCGGTAAAGAAATCCTCCGGCAGGATTTACAAACCGGAAATCTGTGCCCGTATTGATGTCGCCAAAATAGTTGGCGCCACCCAACCAGATGCCAAAATCATTCTTTTGCGCCTGCACGGAAAGGCAACAAAGCAAAATAATGCCTGAAAGTAGAATGCAGAATTTCTGGTTCAAGTAATTGACAGAAAGGTTTAATGGAAACGACGGAGTAAAAGATTGTTTCGATAACGCAGTGATGGTTGCTTTATTTCCTTGCGCGAAAGTAAGGTTTTTTAGCTATTTGTCCGGCCAGCAGAAGGCGAAGGATGATGGTGAAGCATGCAAAAAACTATCCGCCGGTTTATACAGCCCGCGCAATGACTGCCTGAATCATTTTCTCGCATGCGCTCCCCACATGAGCTTGGTGCGCAATGTTTCAAGAAAATGATGGTCTGGAAGCCGGACAAGGCTGATCTTATGCTGGCATTTTTTAACGGCCAACTGTGTCAGGTTGTCGATTGGTCTCGTTCTTGAATCGAGCGTACAGTAGAATTGTTCGTAGCGTCCTTCAATTTCAAAGGAGATGACACTGGAATCAGACACCACAATAGGCCGCACATTGAGGTTGTGCGGCGCGATGGGTGTGATGACAAAATTTTCAGACGTAGGCATGATGATCGGCCCGCCGCAGCTGAGCGAATAGCCTGTTGAGCCGGTTGGCGTAGCAATAATGAGCCCGTCGGCCCAGTAGGAATTCAGCAATTCACCATTGATGTATGCATGAATGGTGATCATGGCGGAAGTGTCTTTTTTGTGAATGGTCACGTCATTCAGGGCATAATTCACATCGTCAAAAAGTGGTTCGCTGGATTCCAGTTCAAGCAAAGTGCGTTGATCCGTAACATAGGAGCCCTTGGTAATGGCATGTATGGCATGCCCGATTTCTTCTTTGCCGATATCAGCAAGGAAGCCAAGCCTGCCGATATTGATGCCCATGACCAGGATCGGATAATCACGCACGAAGTTGATGGTATCCAGCAGCGTGCCATCACCACCGAGGGTAAACAGGTATTCAATCTTATCACGGATATCTTCATGCGATACAAAGGTGCTGATGCCCGACCTGGTTTTAATCTCAGGCCATACCTGTTCAAAGAATGGTTTGTAGATATAGACGCCGATCTTTTTTGCTGCAAGCTGATCCAGTATTTCCTGCAGCACTGGAATATCCTGCGGTTTAATATTCCGGCAATAGAGCGCTACATTCATCCTGTATATGGATTAGTGATTTAATGCAATACGCGTAAACGATAAACATTGAATACTGTCAAACTGCAACTCATTCTTTTCAAATTCACAACAGGCAAAGCTAACAACAAAAATAGGATGTGCCTGCTTAACAAGGCTCCGCATCAAAGGAATCCGGCCGACAGCTCGCATGCGCACCGTGAATGTCTTGATCTGGCTGAAGCATTTCATGGCAGGAAGTTATTGGAGTGGCAAGTTGCGATTCTTCCGGAAGGTGCCGGTGTTTTGATAAAAGCCTTAACAGGAAAAATCAGAACATTGAATTCATGTGCAGGAAAAAGCCGCTTTCACCCAGTTTATTGATGGAATATTCCACCCTGATTGTGGTGTCGTAAATAAGCGTGAGGTCGAGCCCTAAACCACCACCCATTAAAAAAGTATTGTTGAGCGGGTTGTCTTCATAAAAGAGATCGTCCTTTACATATCCGCCGCTGACGAAGGCACGGCCATATAAGGTGAACGGAATGTTCGCTCCTTTCAGGAAGGGATTTTTCTCAGGTGTTTTTATTTTGATTTTGAAGAGCTCGTTTTTTATATCACACCTGCTGTAGGCAAAGCTTTGCCCGTCGATGATGTAATATTCATAGCCATGCACGTAGTCGTTGGAATAACCCAGTCCGCGGTTGAGGTTATATGGCTGACTTTTTGGAAAAGAGACTTTCAGCTTATTGACGGTGCTTGCATACCATTTTCTGCCAAAATGCAGGTATTGGTTGGCGATGATGGTGGAAGAAAAAATATTCACATTATCGTGGAGGCCGAGTCCCAGTTTTGAAACGGATACCTCTACGTAGTTTCCGGTCAGCGGATAGGCAGCGATATCCCTGTAATCGCGGATGAACATGCTGCGCAGGGTGAAATACTGTTGCCGGGTATCACCATTCAGAAAATAATCGGGGTTGAGTTTTGCTATGGTATCCGTAACCTGGTTATCGTTGTAGCTCAAGGTGAAAATGTACTTGTATTTGAATGCAGGCTGATAGATAAGATCAATCAATGAATAAAAGTTAGTTTTCTGATAGGCATCCACATCAAGGTATATCAGGTCCTTATTCCGGCTGAAGCCATAGGTGAGGTTCCGGGTGCGGCCGTAGGAAGCGGTAACCTTCAGTCCGATGTTTTGCTTGCGGTTGATATATGGAATATTGTATTGCAACTGGTAAAGCTGTGAGTAACCGAATAGTGCCACCAGCTTCAGGTCTTCATCACGGCCACGCATATTTTGCTGGTAAAACCGCATGCCGAATTGCAGGTATTTCAGGCTGGCATTATGATCAACAAGCCAGACGGTCAGGTTGCGGTCATACAAATCCAGTGCAGGTACCGGGAAGGCATACCATCTTTCCTTTACGCTTACCGATACATCAATATTTACTCCTTCCCAGTTTTTGATATTGAATACCACTTCATTGAACAGGCCGATATTCATCAGGTGGTTGCGGCTTTCTTCCATTCTTTTCATCAATGCATCAAATGCAATGGTATCGCCCTGTGAAAAAGTTATCTGCCTTAAAATCACCTGCGGCTTGGTTCGCTTGTTGCCTTCAATTATAATATTATGAACCACCACAAAATCAGCGGATGCCGTATCGCCGAGAGTCAATGAATCGGTTTGTGCCTTTGCTATAAAAATAACGGGGAAGAAGATCATCAGCGCAAACGTTACAGCGGCGCTTTTCAGAAGAGGCATAGAAACGAAAGTAAAACAAAAACAGTATCCTGAGGAGACGGAGACAACTGTGATCAGATGTTGAGGTAATTCATAAGTGAATCATATCGCTCTTTCAGATTATCAAAATATTCAGCCTCCAGGAAGGTCTCTTTTACAGTATAATTGTAACGGTTGAGGTCGGATATGACCGGCTGCAGATCCGCGTTGTTCAGCTTGATGGTCACTTCAATTTTTGACATATCATAATCTGTTCCGGCAAACAGGCAGAGTATCTTTACCTGGTTCGCTTCGATGATGCGGATAATTTCCGCCAATGAATAATCCTTCACCTGCAATTCAAGTACGATGATGCCACCCGGCTCCAGGATGTCCGTTTGTTCTGCGAAATAGTTGAGCAGGTCATTCCGTGTGATAAGGCCGATGTAGGTATCCATCTTATCGGTAACCGGTATCACGGTGAGGCGCAACTCAGCCGCCATCTTGAGCACTTCAAACATATGTTCATGGCTGTGAATAAATGGCCTGGCAAGAGAAAGGGCGAGGTTACCGATGGCTTCTTCTTCGCCGTGTGAATTCAGAATATCTTCTTCAGAAACAAGTCCCAGCAATTGGTTTTCATTTACAACCGGCAGGTGAGAAACATGGTAGGCATTCATGAGTTGCAGTGCCCTGGCACCTGTATCGGAAGTCCTGAGCGCAGCAATACTTTTGGATACCAGCTCGGCTGCTTTCATAGTCAGGCGGCTACGTTCAGTTTCTGCAAAAACTCATCGAGAATAATGTTGAACTCGGCGGGTTTTTCCATCATAGGCGCATGGCCGCAATCATCAACAAGCACCAGTTCAGAGTTCACGAGCAACTTGTGAAATTCTTCACCCACGAACGGCGGCGTGATGCGATCCTGCTTGCCCCAGATAAGCAATACAGGCATCGTTAATTTATGCAGCGACCTGCTGAGGTTTTCGCGCATGGCCGACTTTGCCACAGAGATCACCCTGATTGCCTTGCCGCGATTATTGCAGATCTCGTATACCTCGTCCACCAGTTCTTTGGTGGCTACTTTCGGATCATGAAAGGTGTAGGCGGTGCGGTCGCGGATGTATTCATAATCGCCACGCTTCGGATAGCCGCCGCCAAGCGAATCTTCAAACAGGCCTGAACTGCCCGTGAGCACTAAGGCACGTACTTTTTTAGTCTGATCGAGTGCGTATAGTTGTGCGATATGGCCTCCGAGTGAATTGCCAAGCACGATCATCGAATCGTATCCTCGCGCATCCACAAACTGCCGTACATATTTCACCAGCCCGTTAACGGAAGATTCAAGGACAGGCATTTCATAAATCGGCAGTAACGGAATCACCACTTTATAGCGTTTGCTGAATTCATCCAGTATTCCCTTGAAATTACTGAGCGCACCGAAAAGTCCATGCAGTAACAGGAGCACCTCGCCCTCGCCTTCCTCAATATACCTGAACTTGCCGTCCTGTTTTATGCTGATCTCCATACTCCTTTCAGTGCTTAATGCTGCTAAAATAAGTTTTTTATTGAAAAATACTTTGGCTATCACCCGAAGCATGAACATACAATGGTGCAAGTTGTACGATAAAAATGAGCGGTTTTGCTACAGGCTTTTACCGGTTAGCTGTATTCATTGCATTTACATCAACTATCACATGATGGCTGCACCTGCATGTTTGCAGTGCAAGACCTTACTGGGAGCTATCTCAAAATGGGCAATCAATGCGGCCATGCCGGATTTATTCCGGCATCTGTCAATGAATGGAAAAGACCTTGATCCCAATCAATCGGAACAGGATGACTCCAGGTATTTTGAGATAGTTTCTGGATACAGACAATAAGGATTTGAAAAGAGTAATCATTCACGAATCACACATACAGACAAAATTTTGGTTGCCTGTAAATTGTTCAGGCGCAGGATAATTGATTTATGCAGGAAAATATGCTTCAATGCAAAGGGTGCTGCACTTCATTCAATATTCCTGACGGGTTTGTGTTCATTCATTTTAATCCTGACCATTGCAGCCAGTTACGCAGCATCAGGATACCATCAGGGGTCAGGATGGATTCAGGGTGAAACTGGATACCGCAAATCTTTAACGTAGGATGCGCCAGGGCCATGGGTTCGCCATGCTCGCTTTGCGCTATCACATCCAGCGGCGTGCGGTCAAGATTTTTCAGGATCAGCGAATGATACCGCATAGCAGTGAAAGGATTACTGACCTGCTCAAAAACAGGATGCCCTGAGTGTGTGATAACAGAAGTTTTGCCATGCATGGGTTGTGCCGCATGCACGAGATCGGCACCAAAAAATTCACCAATGCCCTGGTGTCCGAGACAAATGCCGAGTAGCGGAAGCCGATGGTGAAAATGAAGGATCAGTTCGGGCAGGATGCCGGCCTTTGAAGGTGTTTCCGGTCCCGGTGAAATCACGATGCCTTCAGGCTGTAAGGCTTCGATCTCATTCAGCTGCATTTCATCATTCCGTATTACCAGGCAGGGCTTACCGAGTTGCAGAAAATAATCCTGCAGGTTGTAGGTGAAGGAATCATAATTGTCGAACAACAGGAGCACCGGCAGGAAGTTGAAGGGCTAAGCATCTGTATTGGAAGATAATAAACGCGGACTCATTTATTGCTGAATGGATTTGCTGATCTTGTCAATCATCGTCTGAAACTCTGCAAACAGGTTCTTTACCACCGGTGTGAAGGACGAAGCCTGCTCTATCATGAACCCGGAAATGCTGTTGATAGCTGCATACATCTTTGATTGTTGCTTCACATAAGGTGTGATGAGTTCAACCTGATCAAGCAACCAGATGAATACACTGAAAAGAACTGTATACACCGCCACATACATGATCACGCCGGAAATCCTGTTTACAAAACCGATATGGGCGAGTTCAAAAATTTTTTCCAGCGATTTGCCAACCAGGTAGATCACCAGTGCAATCACTACGAATACCAGCACGTAAGAAATAACCGGCAGGTAAGCAGAAGTGATATGCAGTTGTTCGTGCAATGCTGTTGCCGCCACGGTACTCAGTTTTACGGCAGCCAGCAGACCGATGCCCCAGGCCAGCAAAGTGAATATGGAGAGAATGAGGCCATTGGTCCATCCTTTCCAGCAGCCGTAGAAAGCAAGCATTAACCAGATAATATCAATCCACATGAAAGAGGTAATTTACGTAGGTAATTATGAAGAAAACAGAGCTGTGTTGTCAGTGCATGAACGGCATAAGCGATAATGTATAAATGCAGGATGCATGCTTTGATTATCCTGCAGCCAGCAATTCCTTCACAATGGCTGAAATGGTTTTCCCGTCTGCTTTTCCTGCAAGTTCCTTACTGGCAATGCCCATCACTTTTCCCATGTCCTGTGGTTTTGTGGCTCCGGTTGCTGCAATGATCTTCGACAATATGCTTCTTAATTCATCGTCACTCATCTGCTGAGGGAGATATCGTTCGATCACTTCAATTTCCTCGCGTTCTTTTTTGGCAAGGTCAGCACGATTTTCCTTTTCATAAATTTCCAATGCATCTTTTCGTTGCTTCACCAGTTTCTGCAACAACTTTATCTCCGATGCTGCATCCGCTTCTTTGGCATCTTTCTCTGTTTTTGCCAGGATGATGGCGGATTTTATAGCACGTATGGCGCGAAGAGCGGCTTCATCTTTACTGAGCATCGCCTGCTTCAAATCGCCATTTATTTTTTCTTCCAGCGACATAATTGTTTGAATTTCCGGCAAAGGTAATATTACTGTTCCGGTAATTTATTTTGAGCGGCAACAATGATACAGTTGTATATCACCCGTTGTTATTCACTGCTGAATGCGGCAATGATTCAAACAGTAATTAAGCGAATGATCAATTCACTTGATCTCTTCGTAGTCAATATATTCTCCGCGGCGATCAGTTGATTTGGGAGGATTGGCAGCAGGAGGCTGTTTCACATAATTACTTTGTTCGCCGCTGCCCGCTGCAGTTTTCTTTTTCCTGATACCAAATAAGGATGGCCAGATAAAACGGATGGCGAGCACAATCAGCAGGACATCCAATACAGGTGTTTCAAAAATGCGTACTAACATGATCGGGAATGACGAAACAAAAGTAGATAAATTGCAGTTAGCCGGTCTTTTGCACAAGGCTTTTGAAGCCGGCCTTTATTTGCTCAGGTACATGCTTTTCTCCTTATACATCTGCCTGAAAAAAGGATCGAACAAATCTTTAATGAACCGGATGGCTTCACCGGTAGATTTCATCTCAGGCCCGAGTTCTTTATTCACGTTGGGAAATTTATCAAAAGAGAAAACCGGTTCTTTGATGGCATAGCCGGTGAGCTTACGGTCAAATTTGAAGTCTTTGATTTTCTTAACACCCATCATCACTTTAGTTGCCGCATTCAGGTAGGGAATCTGGTAGGCCTTCGCGATGAATGGTGTTGTTCTTGATGCCCGCGGGTTAGCTTCAATAACATACACCTTTCCGTTTTTGATGGCATACTGAATGTTGATCAGTCCGCGGATATTGAGTTGCAGGGCGAGTTTTTCTGCATATTCCACCATTTTATCAATCACCTCATATGTGAGATTGAAAGGAGGCAATACCGCGCTTGAATCACCGGAGTGAATACCAGCCGGCTCTATGTGTTCCATGACGCCCATGATATGCACCTGCTCCCCGTCACAAATGGCATCAATCTCGGCCTCTTCGGCACGGTCGAGGAAATGATCAATCAGAATTTTATTGTCAGGCATGTGCTTGAGCAGCTTCAGCACGGCCTGTTCCAGTTCATCATCATTTAGCACGATGCGCATACGCTGACCACCGAGCACATAAGAAGGCCGCACTAAAACAGGATAACCTACCCGTCGTGCCACTGCAACGGCATCTTCCACCGTGAGCGCCACACCGTATTCCGGGTACGGAATTTCCAGCGCTTTCAGCAGATCGGAAAATGCACCACGGTCTTCGGCAAGATCCATGTCTTTGAAGGAAGTGCCTATAATCCTGATTCCTCGCTCCGACAGTTGCTTTGCCAGTTTGAGCGCGGTTTGCCCGCCCAGTTGCACAATCACACCTTCCGGATTTTCGAGTTCTATAATTTCAATCAGGTGTTCCCAGAATACAGGTTCAAAGTAAAGCTTGTCGGCGATGTCAAAATCAGTGGATACCGTTTCCGGATTACAGTTGATCATGATGGCTTCGAAGCCGGATTCACGGATCGCCAGCAAGCCATGCACACAGCAATAATCGAATTCAATACCCTGGCCAATACGGTTGGGGCCTGACCCCAGCACGATTATTTTTTTCCGGTTGGAAACCACTGATTCGTTTTCCACGTCGAACGTGGAATAGTAATAGGGCGTGGCCGCCCCAAATTCAGCTGCACAGGTATCCACCAATTTATAAGTACGGCGGATACCCAGTGATTTTCTTTTCGCATACACCTCCTCTTCGCTGACGTTGCCCAGCAGGTGAGTGAGCTGCAGGTCGGAATAACCCATTTGTTTGAGCTGCAGGAAGAAATGCCGGGGCAGGGTATCCAGCGTATATTTTTTTATTTCTTTTTCAGTGTTCACCAGTTCCTGGATTTGCTCGAGGAACCACCTGTCAATGAGTGTCCACTTATAAATTGTGTTGATGGAAACACCGAGTGACATTGCATCTTTGATTCTGAAGATGCGGTCCCAGGAAGGGTGTTGCAGTTTTTCGAGAATTTCTTCCGAGCGTTTCCAGTGTTTGCCGTCAGCACCGAGTCCGATGGCATCATTTTCAAGCGACTGACATGCTTTTTGAACCGCTTCGATGAAAGTGCGGCCGATGCCCATTACTTCACCCACCGATTTCATCTGCAGCCCGAGTGTTTCATCGGCGCCGGCAAACTTATCGAAGTTCCATCGTGGAATTTTCACGATTACATAGTCGAGCGATGGTTCGAAATAGGCGGAAGTGGTGCCGGTTATCTGGTTACGCAATTCATCAAGGTGATAACCGATGGCAAGTTTAGCCGCAATTTTTGCTATCGGGTAACCGGTGGCTTTGGAAGCCAGGGCGGAAGAACGTGATACACGCGGATTGATTTCTATGGCGATCAGATCTTCCGTTTCAGGATCCATGGCAAACTGTACATTGCAGCCGCCGGCGAAGTTGCCCAGTGAACGCATCATAAGCATGGCCATATTACGCATTCGCTGAAAGCCGGTGTCGCTCAGTGTCATGGCAGGTGCCACCGTGATGGAATCGCCGGTATGTACGCCCATCGGGTCGAAGTTTTCAACCGTACAGATGATCACTACATTATCTCCGGAATCGCGGAGCAGCTCGAGCTCAAACTCTTTCCAGCCCAAAACCGCTTTTTCAACCAGCACTTCATGGGTGGGTGATGCCCTCAATCCACGATCGAGCGCCGCCTCAAATTCTTCTTTTCTGTGAACAAATCCGCCGCCTGTTCCTCCTAAAGTATACGATGGCCGGATTACAAGCGGGAATCCGATATCCTGTGCAATCTCTTTCCCTTCCAGCATGGAGTTAGCCACTTTGGAGGGTGCTACGGAGATACCTATTTCACCCATGAGGTTGCGGAAGGCTTCCCGGTTTTCCGCAAGGTCAATGGCTTTAATATCGACACCGATCATCCGCACCTGGTATTTGTTCCATATACCCAGTTCATCAGCTTCTTTGGCCAGATTAAGCGCTGTCTGACCACCCATCGTTGGCAATACGGCATCAATCCTTCTTCCTGACTCTGTTGATTCTTCCAGTACCTGTACAATCGAATTCGCAGTCAATGGCAACAGGTAGATATGATCTGCCGTAACTGCATCGGTCATGATGGTTGCCGGATTGGAATTGATCAGCGAAACCTTAATGCCTTCTTCGCGCAGGGAACGCGCCGCCTGTGAACCGGAATAGTCGAATTCGCAGGCCTGCCCGATAATGATGGGGCCTGAGCCGATAATGAGCACATGCTGAATAGTATTATCTCTGGGCATTTGAAAAAGTTGAAGATAAACAGATAAGGGCTGAAGGGGGAACAGTTAAAATTCCTGCGGGAAAAAAATAATCATGGCATAGCATGGTTACAGCTTTAACCCGGCTGACAGGTTTGCGTACAAATTTTGAAAACAAATAACCGGTCAGGATGATCAGACACCAGGTAAAAGCAAGGATGCGTGGATGGATAAATACGGTGGAAAGTAGCGGACCTTGCTGCATTTTCATCAAGTGGCAAAAGTAGGAGAATCCTGTTAGTGTTTTTAACAAAGTATGCACAAAAAAAGCCGTTCCCGGTAAGCGGAACGGCTTAATGATGATTGTTGTAATTTCTTACCGAACGACTTCCAGCTTTTGGGTAAGCAGCTGATCGCCGATAGTAACCTTAACCTGGTAAATGCCGGTAGGAAGATGGCTTACATCAACCGGCACAAGCTGACTGCCACTGAGGGTTCCCATATGTTCATCAGCCACAACCTGCCCAAGTAAGTTCACCACCTGGTAGGTCACATCAGCCGGCTGCGTAATTTTCAAATCGAGGTAGGCTGCCTGGTTAGCCGGGTTAGGATATAAAAACACAGACCCACTGACAGGTTGATTATCGATTCCCGTGGTGAATTTCAATCCGTTGATGCCTGCATTCAGTACTTCACCTGTTGAATAGTCAACCACCATGCCGACTACCTTCAACCGGTTGACATTATAGGCAGCAGGTACCGTATAGGTGAATTCATAGGAATAGCTGGATCCGCTGTTCAGGGTGCCCGGAAGACTTCCTGCAGTTCCATCCACGCTGCTGAGCAATGCCCTGCCTACAAAATCATAATACATCTGTGCTGCCGGTATGTGTCCCGGCTGATTTTCATATCCCTGCATCGGTCCGGCATATCCATAATCTGCGATGGAATAGTAATTGGTTTGCGCATAGGTGCCGCTTGTGCCATGTACACTGTCTTCTCTCAAAACAGCTACAAAGCGATAATCTCCGCTGAGGTTTTGAAGAAAATCACCGGTCAATGTGGCCGTGAGCTCTTTGGTAGTACTGTTATATACCGGATCTACCGTAACTTTCACAGCAGGTGCATTCGAGATACTGTTAATGAAATCTCCCTCCAGTTCTGAAGGATCAACGATGTAGTTTCTGTTGATAATCACACTCGGGTAGCCCTGAAAGCCGGGGAAGGAGCCCACCCAATTGTCGTATGCCGTAAGCTTCATCGGGTCGCCGTTATGCACTGCGATGCCAATGAACTGATCAGGATATGCTTCGCGCATGTAATCCATAAAAACGATGCCTCTGACACACCAGCCGCACCAGGTGCCGGTGGCTTCTTCGGCAACATAATGCTGATCAGGATTCGGCACTACACCGGAAATGGTAAAACTGCCATCGTTATTGTCGGCGTCAAGCTCTGCTGAGCCGCCATTGATATTGGAGATGGTGAGCGACAGATTATGACTTCCGGGTAAGGTAACATATTCCGCAGAGGCAGTGTAGGTATAGCTTTCAAATGTTCCGATATTGATGCCTGTGATGGTTTCGGGATAGGTGTTTGTTCCATCAGTCCATGTTGCATCAAAAGAAGTAATGGGAACCGTGCCGAGGTTTGAAATGGTAGCAGTAACACTCAACGGCAGGTTGGTGATATATTTTGAGAATGCGGTAAAAGTAGGTGTAGGATCCAGTTTGCCGATCTGAAAAGTGGAAACACCGGCATCGAGTCCGGCTACCGGTGCATACACCAGCATGTTATCCATCGCCCATCCGTACAACCAGTCACCGCCGTCATCATAGGCGAATGCAATTTTTACATTGCTTTGCCCGGCATACGCCGAAAGGTCAACAAAACGTGTTTCCCAGTCACCGGTGTTACCGGCCAGTTCTGTTACTGTTGACCAGGTGGTACCACCGTCTGTTGAAGCTTTTATGGAAGCCGATTCCGTGGCGCCGCCGTAAGATAAATTATAATAGTAATTATCGAAGCTCATGAAGATATAGCTGTATCCGGAAAAATCCATTGCGGGAGAGATCAGCATATCATTGCTTTTATCGCAGTTGCAGGCATCATCGTTGGTGCATGCCATTTTAGTATGCGCCGAAATGGGAAAGCTGGAGCTTTGCAGCTGTGTATTAGTGCCAAATTTCCAGCCACCGTCGTCAGCGTTGGTCACTTGTGACCAATCGGAGGGAAGTCCGGTACCCTCAAAATTTTGAGAATACAGTGTTGTCTGCGCCGATCCTGCTTCTGCCAGCAGTAATAACGCAAGGGTAATGAATGCAAGAGTAGATTTTTTCACGGTACTATTTTTTGTTTGGGGGTGAGAAAAATTGAAACCCCGAAGATAAGAAGATCATTCATTGCGGCATAATAAATATGTTACGGCAATGTGATAACTCATGTAGTGGCGCTTTGAAAGCGCCCAATCTTATGTAAGGCTGACTGCAATTGTCATGGTTTTGTTAGAAAAGGAAGCCGGTGGGAGGCCGCTAATATATTTTATAATAAAAATTCGCTGTTTAAGAGGTAGTTTGTACATTTACGGCATAATTTTTTCAGGCCACAGGTATAAATTTTTACATCCCATGAAAAAACTTTTTACGCTTGCACTGTTTGTAGTGTCATTTGTGTTGCATTCCCAATCACAAAATGTTACCATCAGCCCAAGTAATTTTGACCTTACGGTCAGCTACGATGATTACGGCGACGCTAATGCAACAGTAACTAATAATACCAATACGACCAGGACTTTTCGCTGGATACGGATTGTGGAAGATGCGCCTGCAGAATGGACAACCACGGTCTGTGATAAAAACAACTGCTATTCAAGTGCTACGGCCAGCCAGGATTTTGTATTGGCAGCGAATGCCGGCGGACTTTTAAGACTGACGGTAAATCCCAATTTGGTTACCGGTGAAGGCCATTACCAGATAGTGGTTTTTGATATCTACGACAGCACAAATACCAATGCCGTTCTTCATGTGAATGCTGTGGGGAAGGATTTTACAGGAATAGCAGATCCCATTGGCACCTCTTTAACCATGTATCCTATTCCGGCTAAAGACATTCTTAACATTAATTTTGATGGGATAAATAATGCAAACAGCATTGCTATCTATAATGTAGTTGGACAGAAAATGAAATCGGTGAATGTGTATGCGGGCAGCAAATCCGTAGCTGTTCCGGTAGCTGATTTAAAAAAGGGAGTTTACTTCTTAAGAGTTTACAGCAACAATAAAGAAGTGGTAACCAAAACCTTTACCAAAGAATAAAGACCATAGCTTATGATAAAATGCCCTGGCGACAGGGCATTTTTTTTTGCCTGAAGCGGTATGAGCAGGTTTTTAGCTCGCTGTTAACCTGAATGATAACAGAAGCTATCTCAAAACAGGCAATCTATGCGGTCATGCAGAATTTATTTCGGCATCTTTCAATGAATTGAAGAGATCCTGATGCAGATCAATCGGGACAGGATGACTCCGGGTATTTTGAGAAAGCTTCTGGAAATTTCCCTGCAAGCTTCCACTTATGGATGGCAGGCTCAAAGCCATTTGTTGAAGAAATAGCATAATGCTGAGCAAACGCTTAGCATTTCAAATACATTGAACAATGGCTGCCACTAAAGATGGATTGAAACGGAGTGAATCAAATCCCTTTCATTCAAATTACTGTGCAGATAATTCTTTGAGTTTTTCTTCCAATTCAAACTCATCCCCTTCCACATAACCGCTGTGTACCAGGGCAATTGTTCCGGATTTATCCGTCACCACAGTATAAGGGACATTCTGAAAACTGAGCGCTCGTTTCAGATCCTGGTTAGGATCAAGTAAAACCCGGTAAGGCCATCCTGAGCCATCTACGGTAGGCTTCACCTTGGTCACATTGCGGGAATCATCAATGGAAACGGCTATCAGCTCCACATTGTATTTTTTTTGCCAGTCTTCGTATATATCGGTGATATTGGTGAGTTCTTTCTTGCAGGGAACACACCATGTGGCCCAAAAACTGAGAATAATGATTTTTCCATCATTGCCAAGCTGACTGATATCTACTTTATTGCCATCAATGTCCGATAGGGTAACGGAAGGCAGTTTCTTTTCCTGCGCAGCAGTAAAATGCGCATGGGATACTAAAAGCAATAATGAAAAAATTGACAGGAGATGCTTATTCATGATTATTCTTTTTTAGGGTGGCGGGCAAATTTATAACCAAAATTCGGATTGGCCGTATTTGCCTGCAGGACAAACCTTACGGCCGGATATGCAACCTGCTGATGTACCAGTTGAATTTTCGATTCCCGAAAAATTATCTTTACCACGTGCGCTGAATTTGATCGGTAAAGAATAGCTGATTGCGGAAATATTTTGATTTCTTTGAACCCTGATATTGTTTTGAAACCCTAACAGGTAATAAGTTTTACCAGGCCTCTTTTTCAATAATGATGCGAAATTTTATTTTCCTTGTATTTGCACTATTCACTGCTGCAGACTCTTTTGCGCAACAGGGGTCGCTCTCCGGTGACCTGCAAACCAATGTGAATATTTTCCAGCGCGACTCCTCTATTGGCGCCTACAACACGCCTTTGTACGATAATTATTTCACCGGTATTGAATCATGGCTGAGCGTGAACTACAGCATTTCAGGGTTTAATGCAGGCATCAGGCTCGATGGTTTCCTCAATTCAAACCTGTTTAATCCAACCGGCGCTTATACCGGCGTCGGCATCGGATATTATTACCTGGAAAAGCAGGTGGGAAAACTGACGGTGCATGGAGGGCATTTCTATGATCAGTTCGGAAGCGGAATCATCTATCGTTCCTATGAAGACCGCGGGCTGGGTATCGATTATGCCACCTACGGAATTAATCTTAAGTATCAGTTGAATGACCGCTGGCAGTTAAAAGGTATTGCGGGGCTGGAGAAAAATTTGTTTTCATTTTACAAGCCCACCATCAAGGGACTTAATGTGGATGGCAGTATTGATGTGAGCGAAGATATCCGGCTTTTACCCGGCGCAGCTTTTCTGAACCGAACCATGGACCAGGCATCGATGGATGTGGTGGTGGCTACCATCAACAGTTATGACTCTATTGACCGGTTTGTTCCCAAGTATAATGTTTATGCTTTTTCCGGATACTACACACTGAGCTTCAAAAAATTCAGCTGGTACCTGGAAGCCGCAGCCAAAACGCATGAAGCTATCAAGGATGCTACCGGAAAACTGGTAGATGAAGACGGCAATGTCATTTATACCTCATTGTCTTTTTCGCAGAAAGGCCTTGGTCTCACAGGCCAGTTTAAACGCACCGATAATTTTGTGCTGCGCACTTCACCCAACGAAACCTTGCTGAATGGCGTGCTGAATTACATTCCGCCCATGGCCCGGCAGAACTCTCTCCGCTTACCGGCCCGTTATCAGCCGGCTACACAATATCTCGGTGAACTGGCTTACCAGTTTGATGCCGTGTACACACCGGTAAAAGGATATACCATAGAAGCCAGTTTTTCCAATATCCGCGACCTGAACAATACCCATCTATGGACGGAACTATACGGTCAGATGGAAATTACCAAATCGAAAAAATTCCAGTACCTCATTGGCGGCCAATATATTTTTTATAATCAGCAGGTGTATCTCAGTGAACCTTTGCCCGATCAAACGGCAGTCACGCCATTTGCGGAATTCACGTATAAACCAACCAGGAAGCAGTCAGTGCGGTTTGAATTGCAATATCAGGTTACGAAGGAAGATTACGGGTCGTGGCTATTTGCGCTTGCGGAATATAACATCGCCCCCAATTGGTCGTTCGCAGTTTCCGACATGTACAATATCGATCCTAATCCTGAAAAAACAACCGATAAGAATCATTACTATAACTTCTTCGTCGCCTACACAAAAAGTGCAAACCGTTTCACATTATCGTATGTGAGGCAGGTGGCAGGCATCAATTGTACCGGAGGCGTATGCAGGTATGAGCCCGCTTTTGCAGGGTTGAAGTTTAATCTTACATCAACTTTTTAAACTAATTTTAGACCGTTCTTAAAACATAAATCATCATCACTGGAAGTGTCGTGATTGCTGTTTTTTCATTTTGTAATCAGATTATGTTCAAAAAGCAAGCGCTCCTACTTTTTTTCCTGATTGTTGCCGGATGTTTATTTCATTCCTGTGATGAGATTGGTCCGAATATAAACTATGGCGGAGGCGGTGGCAATGTTGACACCACGAATGAAAGAGTGGTGCTGATGGAAGTATTTACGGCCGTACGGTGTGTTAATTGCCCCGCAGGTCGCGAAATAATTAACGACCTGCTGGATTCCTTTCCCGGCAGGATTGAAGTAGTGGAGATACATAGCGGCGATCTTGCTGTTCCTATCCATAACACCGATCCTGATTTCAGATGTGAGGATGCGGATAATATTACAGCCTATCTCGGACCATTTCCGTTTCAGCCTTCAGCGGCCATTGACCGCAAATCATGGGAGCTGACGCCCGGAAATGTGCAACGCCTTATTGACCGCAACTACTGGAACCTGATGGTCAGGCAGGAGCTGGACAGTCTGCCATCCGTAAAGATCTCTATCGAAAAGGATTACAATGCAGGCAGCAGGTTATTAACCGTTACCATGAAAGTGGATTTCCTGAAAGATGTAAGCGATATTATCAATGCCACCTTGCTGCTTACGGAAAGCGGAATGGTGGCGGCACAGGATAGCGGCCCTACGGATGTGGTGGAAGACTATGTGCATGAAGATGTGTTGAGAACATTTCTCACCAGTCACAGCGGTGAGCTGGTGAATGCTGAAAAGACGGCCGGCAGCAGCTGGTCCATTACAAGAAGCATTACCCTTCCTGTCGAATGGAATGCCGGCAATTGCAGGGTGATTGGGTTTGTATCGAAATCGGCCGGAACGTATGATGTGCTTCAGTCGGCAGGGACTTCAATTAATTAATTCGCCCTCTTAAATTATGGATAGAAAGGAATTTTTAAAGAAGCTGGGATATAGTGCGTCTGCACTTTTTATAGCCGATTTTTTAAGCGGTTGCTCCAAGATTGACGCGATTCCGGATGTGGATTTTTACATTGATCTGCTGGATCCTCAGTACAGCATACTGATGAATTTAGGCGGATATGTGTACATCAGCAATGTAATCGTTTTCAAAGGACTCGATAATAATTACTATGCGCTTTCGAAAGTTTGCACCCACCAGGGCTGCAATGTAGAGTATAATGTGTCCTATAATGAAATGACTTGTCCTTGCCATGGTTCTCATTTTGATACTTCCGGCAATGTGACAATGGGCCCTGCCAGTTCTCCGTTGCCACAATATGCCACGCAGCTGATCGGCACGCAGCTTCATGTTTACACTCCTTAGCAGGCTGTTACTTCGCACATGCTTTTTCAAAGGGGCTGCTCAAGAAAGCATACCGGCATAAATCGAAATGAATTTCACCACAGGGCAGAATTGCAGCTGTTAGTTAAGTCCGCAAAAGGTGGATCATCCGGTTGCTGTTTGGTTTATTGAGATTTAATGAAGTACTTCGTAAAAAATGCCTTTATGGGATTTCTGAATAAATTATTTGGCGGTGCCAAAGCGGATAAACAGGGAATGGCGGCGCAAATGTTATCGCAGCTGACAACCGATCTTAACCTTACGGGAGAGCAACTGGAAAAAATGAAGGCTGCTTTTCAGCAGTTTCGTGAGCAGCGCAAAGCCGCAAAAACAGGTGGTGGCGACATTAAATCGCAGATGCAGGGTATCAGGCAGGATTTAAAAGCACAAGTCCAGGATTTGTTATCAGCAGAGCAGAAGCAAAAATTTATGGCGAATTTCGAATCGTATAAGGAGTTCTTCCGGCAGTAGAACTTCAACGGTGCATGCTGCATATCAGGATGACTGCTGCAGGTTGGCTGAGGCTAATATTTCTTCCACATAAGTTCTGTCGTTGCTCAGGCGTGGAACTTTGTTTTGACCACCGAGCTTCCCTTTCGATTTAAGCCAATTATAGAATGTATCAGGCCGAAGTACATGAATCACAGGAAGCAGTAGTGCAAGGTCGTGCGAGCGTTTGGCATCATAATCTGAATTGACAGCCCTGAGCGTATCATCCAGTACCCGCGTGAAGTGTGCAAGGTCATCAGGCTGCTTTGAGAATTCTATAAGCCACTCATGTCCGCCACGGTTTTGTAAGGTGAGATAAATAGGTGCCACCGTATAATCATTTACCGCTGCGCCAGTCAGCCGGCATGCCTCGGATATAGCACGGTCAGTATTATCCACGATAACCTCCTCGCCGAAAGCATTGATGAAGTGCTTCAACCTGCCGGTTACCTGTATTTTAAAAGGTCGTACGGAAGTAAACCTGATCGTATCACCCACCACATATCGCCATAAGCCACCATTGGTGGAAATCACAAGCCCGTAACTTTCACCGGGTATTACTTCATGCAGCAAAACCGTCCGGGGAGCTGACTTGCCAAATTCGGTGGATGGAATAAATTCATAGAAGATACCATTGTTCAGGTGCAGCAGGAGATCGTCGTCTTCCAGGCCATACTGAAATCCGAAGAATCCTTCCGAGGCATTATATGTTTCATAGTAGTACATATCATTTGCCTGAATTAAAGACCTGAATGCTGCACGGTATGGCTTGAAGCTAACGCCGCCATGTATGTACAATTCAAGATTTGGCCAGATGGTTTTCAGGTTATTTTCCCCGGTTAGCTCAAACAGTCTTTTTATCAGCAGCATGGTCCATGTCGGCACGCCGGAGATATTGGTCACATCTTCATGGACGGTAGCTTTGGCAAGTGCTTCCAGTTTCATCTCCCAGTCATTCATGAGTGCAACAGACAGGTCGGGTGTACGGTACCATTGCGCGAAGAAGGACATGTTCTGCAATAAGACAGCCGACAGGTCGCCATACACGGCAGTTCTGTTCATCGGATTGATTTGATGACTGCCACCAACGATCAATCCTTTGCCGCTCAGCAGCCTTGTATTCGGATTGGCATTGCAATAGGCGGATAACAGATCAATGGCGCCACGGTAATGGCAATCCTCAATCGACTCTTCCGTCATCGGGATGAACTTGCTTTTATCCGAAGTGGTACCGGAAGATTTTGAAAACCATTTTACAGGCGAGTTCCAGAGGATGTTTTGTTCCCCATCCATCAGGCGTTGAATAAAAGGTTTCAGGGATTCATAGTCCTGCAATGGTACACGCTTTCTAAAATCATCAGCATAGCGGATGTCGGCATAGCCATATGCCTTTCCCCATTCAGTGTCCCGTGCTGTTTCTATGAGGTATTGAAAAACTTTCTGCTGTGCGTCAAGCGGATAATCCATCCACAGCTGAATCTGGCTGATACGCTGTCGGAGAAACCATTGTACTATGGGAGAAAAGACAAACAATAGTGTATGAAGGTGAAATGATGGTTAACCGCAAAACCAATTGCTGAAAGATGGGAAAGAAATTCGGAAATATATATCGGTCAGCGGAATTCCATGGTCATGGAACAGGATTTTTACGCCGCAGTTCAAAATTGCGCCCCAGATAAACCTTACGTACCTGTTCATCGGCCGCCAGTTCCTCCGCCGTTCCCTGCTTCAATATCCTTCCTTCGAAAAGCAGGTAGGCGCGGTCGGTGATGGATAATGTTTCCTGCACGTTGTGATCGGTGATGAGGATGCCGATATTTTTGAATTTCAGCTTGGCGACAATCATTTGAATATCTTCAACGGCTATCGGGTCAATGCCTGCGAAGGGCTCATCGAGCAGTATAAATTTGGGGTCAACGGCTAATGCCCTGGCAATCTCCGTTCTTCTTCTTTCGCCGCCGGATAACAGGTCGCCCCTGTTTTTCCGCACGTGATTCAGGCCGAATTCATCCAGCAGGATCTCCAGTTTTTCTTTCTGTTCCTTTTTGGATAGTCGTGTCATCTCCAGCACGGCGGAAACATTGTCTTCCACGGATAACTTTCTGAAGATGGACGCTTCCTGCGGCAGATAACCAATTCCTTCCTGCGCGCGCTTATACATGGGCTGATGCGTGATGTCGAGCTGATCGAGCAGAATTTTTCCTTCATCAGGCCTTACCAGCCCCACCGTCATGTAAAACGTAGTGGTTTTTCCGGCACCATTAGGACCAAGTAGTCCGACAATTTCACCTTGCTGCACAAAGACAGACACATGGTCTACCACCTTGCGCTGCCTGTATGCCTTTACCAGATTTTCTGTACGGAGGATCATGTTTTCTTGTATTGGTTGATGAATACTCACAGCAGGTGATCCCGGCATTTACTTCTTCGGGAATTGTTATGCACCGGTGTCGTGAATTTTCATCAGTTCACTTCAGCTGACAGTGCGGGATGGTCTTACATCTTTAACCGTCATCTCAATCTTCTTCTTGTTGTTCCATTCATTCTCATCAAGGTTGTAACAGATGTCGAATGGCTGGCCGCCTTTAATGATGGGCAGCAAACTCCCCATGCCAAAGCCGATGCCATTCAAAGATCCATGCCCCTTTTTAAGCGAAAATTTAAGATGATCCGTGCCTACGATGCGCGACCAGCCGGTATCTTCCACATTACTTGTCATGAAAACCGGTTTCATATTCTGCGGACCGAACGGAGCAAACTGTTTCAGTACACTGTAAAACCTTGGTGTGATTTCTTCCATCTCCAGTTCCGCATTGATTTCAATTTCCGGCGTGAGGTACCTTTCTTCAATGGTTGATGCCACTACCTCTTCAAACCGATTGGTAAATGCTTCAATATTTTCGATGCGCATGGTAAGCCCGGCTGCAAACATATGACCGCCAAACTGTTCCAGCAAATCACAGCAGGCGAGAATCGCTTCATAAATATCGAAGCCGGCCACGGAACGTGCAGAACCGGTAGCAAGCCCATTTGATTCGGTGAGGATGATGGTAGGGCGATACCACTTATCAATCAGCCTGGAGGCGACGATTCCGATTACACCCTTATGCCAGTGCGGCTGAAAGAGCACCGTGCTTTTTTTACCGGCCTGAGCAGGATCGGCTTCCAGCATGGCCAGTGCTTCCAGTGTGATGGAACTGTCAAACTCCCTCCGGTCGGTATTGTGTTTGTTCAGCACTTCCGCATTGCCCGCAGCATGATGAGCAGATTCGGAGATGAGCAGTTGCACGGCATTGCGTGCATCATCCATTCTTCCTGCGGCATTGATGCGCGGCCCGATCACGAATACAAGGTCGGAGATGGTAAATTCCTTTTTAACCGTGTTAGACTGCATCAGGGCGCGGAGGCCTTCGCTGGGCTGCTGATTGATCTTCAATAAACCATAATGGGCCAGCACACGGTTTTCGCCGGTAATCGGTACAATGTCGGATGCAATGCTTACCACCACAAAATCGAGGTACCGGAGATAGCTTTCATCAGGAAGATTGTTTTGCTGCGCGAATGCACTGATCAGTTTAAATCCTATGCCGCAACCACTCAGCTCTTTATAAGGGTAGCTGCAGTCGCTTCTTTTAGGATCAAGCACCGCAATGGCTGCAGGAATTGTTTCGCCGGGTAGATGATGGTCGCAGATGATAAAATCAATGGACCGTTGTCGTGCATATTCGATTTTATCAATCGATTTTATCCCGCAGTCCAATGCGATAATAAGGGTGAACCCTCTCTCTTTTGCCCAGTCAATTCCCTGTGAAGAGATGCCATATCCTTCCGTGTAACGGTTGGGAACGTAATAATCCACCATCACACCCAAGGCCAGGAAGAAGGAATATACAGTAGCTACGGAGGTGGTTCCGTCAACGTCATAGTCGCCGTAAATCAAAACCTTTTCATGGTTTGCTATGGCCCTTTCAATTCGCTTTACGGCGACGTCCATATCTTTCATCAGCAACGGATCATGCAGGTCGGCGAGTGAAGGACGGAAAAATTTCCTGGCCTCTTCAAAAGTGGAGATGCCCCTTTGTACCAGCAGTTGTAATAATACAGGGTGAATATTCAGCGCAGTCTGCAATCTTGCCAGTTGATGCGGATCTGTTTCTTTAAGTACCCAGCGCTTGATCATATTGTCACAAGATAGTTTAATTAGCAGTTGTCTTCTCTATAATTTGCCGGTGCCTCCGGCTGCATATCTCATCTTCCTTGTTGCATCAAACCTATAACAACCCGGGTTGAATAGCTGCTGCTATGGCAGGCACTTTTATTATATCGCTGACCGTCAATACAAGTTCAAATATAAAGCCCATAAAGCAATTCAATGACTTCGTCAGAAATTGCCGGAGGCAATCGTTCTGCGCAATCCTTCATCCAGTGTCACCAAAGGGTGGTTAATCAATTGTTTCATTTTTTCAGCATCCGGTTTCCGGCGCAGCATATCACCTTCCTTTAATGGCGGATGATGAATGATTTTGGATTTTGATTTGGTAATGCGGATGATTTTTTTTGCCAGGCTGATGATGGTGGTTTCCTCGTCGCAACCGATGTTCACAACGGCATTCAGGTATTTCTGTTGGTTGAGGGCATTTACAGTGGCTTCAATATTGTCATCTATAAACAGAAAGGTGCGTGTTTGTTTTCCGTCGCCGTACAGCACAATTTCCTTATGATGTAATGCCGCGCGGATGAATTTGGAAACCACGAAGTCAACCGATTGCTTAGGGCCGTAGGTATTGAAGAAACGAAAGATCGTGTAATTCAAACCGTATTCTTTGTGATAAGATTTGAGAAAGGACTCGCCTACGTTTTTTACTATCGCATAAGGAAGTCTTGAATTCAATGGAGTCGTTTCTTCATTCTGCGGAAACTCAACCGGTTCACCATATACTTCGGAAGAGGAGGAATAATAGACGCATTTCACGCCGGTGTTTTTGGAAAGATCGAGAATGTTGCGAATGCCTTTTATATCGTTCAAAACATTCACCGGATTATTCAATGTCCGTTGTACGCCGACCACGGCTGCATAGTGAAACACATAATCAAACTGATACGCCACCATGATGGAGGAAACATCAGCGAATTTGTTGACGTCGGCTTTGATGAAGTGCCAGTTTTTGTATTGCTTCGACGGCAGTTTTTCTTTCGTACCGGTAAGCAGGTTGTCAACAATCACCACGTAATTGTTTTCATCCTGCACTAATTTATCAGCCAGGCAACTGGCAATAAATCCTGCTCCGCCGGTGATTAATATTTTACGCACTTTGCAGTTCTGTTTAAATTTAGTTATTTGTTTTTAAACGCATCAACTCCATCAAATAATTTCCGTAACCACTTTTCAGCAATGGCTCCGCCAAGTGTTTCAATTGATGATCGTCAATATATTTTTTGCGCCAGGCAATTTCTTCAATGCATCCTATTTTTAATCCCTGCCGGTTTTCTACTACCTGCACAAATTGTGAGGCTGCCATGAGTGAGTCAAAAGTGCCGGTATCGAGCCAGGCCGTACCTCGGTCGAGGATGGCCACTTTCAATTTTCCTCTTTGGAGATATTCTTTGTTTACATCGGTGATTTCATATTCTCCACGGCTGCCCGGCTGCAGGTTTTTTGCAATTTCAACCACAGCATTGTCGTAGAAATACAAGCCGGGCACCGCAAAGTTTGATTTGGGATGAACAGGTTTTTCTTCGATGGAGAGCACTGTATTTTTATCATCAAACTCAACTACACCATACCGTTGAGGATCGCTTACGTGATAGGCAAAGATAATTCCGCCATCCGGTTGTGTGTTGTGTTCGAGGAAAGTACCCAGCCCTGATCCGTAAAAAATATTGTCGCCGAGGATCAAAGCCACACTGCCGCCTCCAATAAATTTTTCGCCAATTACAAATGCCTGGGCGAGCCCGTTTGGTTTTTCCTGGATCGCATACTGAAAGTTACAGCCGAGTTGTGAACCATCGCTGAGCAATCTTTTGAACTGCGGCATATCCTGCGGGGTTGAAATAATCAGCACTTCATTAATGCCCGCCATCATCAGCACTGACAGCGGATAATAGATCATGGGTTTGTCGTAGATGGGCATGATCTGCTTGCTGATTGCATAAGTAATCGGATATAACCGGGTTCCTGACCCGCCGGCGAGAATGATTCCTTTCATGTTGATGCTGTATAATCCTCCAAAGATGAAGTGAGGTGATTGTTCGTTGGTACGAAAATAGGAAAAGTAAGCCAGCGAAGAACAGAACCCTTCGCCTCCTGAAAAGGAACGAAGGAAATTTTACACTTGTAAGGGCAATGAATTATTTTTGAAGACATAATTTCATCCAAACCACCTCTTGTGTCATGAATCACTATGCTACCCTGAAAACCCTGTGCCTGCTGCTGTTAGTTACTTCCCTGTTGAATTCCTGTTCAACGGGTTACGAAGCGAGCAGGTATTCGCATCTTAAGTATGTAAAAAAGCAACAGGATACTGAGCAAGCGGGCACAGTGCAAAACTTTAGTAAAGAGGATTTGAAAAAGACAGATAAAACATTGCCATCCCTGCTCCAGTCACCCGAAAGCGATATGGCATCTGTGGAAGTAAAACCTGATCTCAGGAAAATCAATAGCAGCAATAATTTCCTTGCGCCTGCTGAGCAACCACTGACCGGAGCTTTGCAATCTCCCCTCTCTGAAAGCAATGCCAATGGCAGTATTACAGGACAACCGTCGTATGACTTCACTCCTACATTCAAAAAGCTGAAGGCCTTAGCCCCGACAGATATCACCCAGGATCAGCACAAGTTGTTATTGCTGTGGATCATTCTTGCAGGCGCGGCAATTGTATTAAGTTTATTGATCACCGCGTCATGGGTTTTCGGCGTATTCGCAACTGTTGCTGGCATTGCGGCGCTGGTGTTCTTTATACTTTGGATAATTAATATTGCAAAGAGTTAAACAGATTGCCATTCAACAATGGTATTCAAGAGATCATCGCAGCAGCAAGACGAGAAAGCATGCCCGTCTTTTTTTATTATGGAAGGTTAATGATAGATCAGCTATCCGGATTTTTCATCAGTGTAAATCCAAATGTAGAACCTACGCCAACCTTGCTGCGCACATTGATGGTTTGACCGTGCGCCTCAATGAGGTGTTTTACGATGGCAAGTCCGAGGCCTGTTCCGCCCTGTTCGCGGGAGCGGCTCTTGTCAATACGGTAAAATCGTTCAAACAGACGCGGCAGATGTTCTTCCGAGATACCGATGCCATCATCGGTTATCTCTACCAGCAGGTTATCGGCCATATCATAAAAACTCACGATGGTATTGCCGTTTTCATTTCCGTATTTGATCGAGTTATCAATAAGGTTCACCATTACCTGCCGTATTTTGTCCTTGTCGGCAGAAACATAGAAAGGCCTTTCGCATCCTTTCTTAATAGAAAAATGGATGCCGTGCATATTGGCTTTGTACTCCATTTCCTCAAATACATCTTTAGTGAGTGAATAGATATCAAACGTCACGTATTCCAGTTGTTCTTCCCCGCTTTCCAGTTTGGCAATTTCCTCCAGGTCGTTCACAAGGTTGCAGAGGCGTTCGATGCTGCCGGCTGTTTTTTCGAGGAAGTGCCGGTTCACTTCACTGTCGTCCATGGCGCCATCCAACAGGGTATGCACATATCCCTGTATGCTGAACAGCGGTGTTTTGAATTCGTGTGACAGGTTAGAAAGAAACTCTTTGCGGTATTGTTCCGCTTTTCGCAATCCTTCAATTTCTTTATGGCTGTCCTCCGCCCATTGCTGCACTTCTTCCTGCACATCGGTGAGCGGATCATCAGAACGCAGCGATTTGCCCAGTATATCTTTGGTAAAACGGTTCAGCTTAAGATTATGAATCGTTTTATAAACGAGTTTGATTTTGCGGTAGATAAAGGCCTCGAGTACATAATAAAAAAGGAAATAAGAAATGCCCATCACCACTATGAATAGTACAAAGCAACTCAGCCAGTTGGCAAGGCGGAATGTTTGGGTGGCAGCGACCACTGTGGTTGCCACGAGAGCTACCGCCAGCGAAATATAGAAAGCAAGTGTCCTTGGATTCTGATTCTTCATGTATGCATCCAGCAGATTTGATGTGCGGTAAAGCTACGCTATCCGCAATGGCCTGGTGTGGCCTGTTATTCACATCACATTTCAAATTTGTAGCCTACACCCTTCACTGTTTTGATAACCTCATCACCGATCTTTTGCCGTATCTTCCTTATATGAACATCTATGGTACGGTCGCCAACGATAATATCATCGCCCCAGACTTTATTGAGGATTTCATTCCTTGGAAAAACACGGCCGGGTTTTGAAGCGAGCAATGACAGGAGATCAAATTCCTTCCTGGCAAGAAAAATCTCCTCCTCCTTCACCTTCACCACATGACGGTCGCGGTCGATGGAGATATTACCCACCATCACTATTTCCGTGTCGCTGCCGGCTGACTTACGGCGCAGCAGTGCTTTGATACGGCTCACCAGCAGTTTCGGTTTGATGGGTTTGGTGATATAATCATCAGCGCCGACCGTAAATCCCTTCAATTCTGATTCTTCATCATTGCGTGCGGTCAGGAATACAATCAGCGTATTTTTAAGATCGCGCAGATTACGGAAATGTTCAGCGGCGGCGAAACCGTCGAGATTGGGCATCATGACATCAAGCAGGATAAGGTCGGGCTTCTCCTGTTTGGCAATGCGTATGGCTTCCAGCCCGTCTTTGGCAATAAACGTTCTGAATCCTTCCCGTTCCAGGTTGTAAGCGATAAACTCCAGCACATCAATTTCATCATCAACAATCAGGATTTTGGAAACATTTTCCATAAGGCGCGTTTTATGAAGCGGTGTCGGATTACCAAGCGTGAACATCATCAGATTTTTTCTTTTTCATGTTTCAACACATTCGCTTCCACGAAGAAGATGATTTCTTCAGCGATGTTTTTATTCAGATCACCGATGCGCTCCAGCTTGTGTATGACCGATGCGATATGTAGCGCGTTCACCACTTCTTCAGGATGATACTTCAGGTAATCAGCGATCACCTGGTCGGCGCTCTTGTTGATTTCATCCATCAGTTCATCCTTGCTGAAGATGTTCCTGGCCAGTAACGCATTTGATTTGGCGAATGCCAGCAGGTTATCGCTGATCATTGCATCTGCTATCTCATACATCTTCATGATCCGCAGGTTTTCCAGCAACTTGGCATCATAGGGTTGTTCAATCTGCACGGCATAGCGTGCAATGCCTTTTGCGTTGTCACCGATACGTTCGAGGTGGCTGTTGATTTTGAAAGAAGCAAAAACCAGCCGCAGGTCTATGGCAACGGGATTAAAGAGTGCCATGATGTTTTCGCAGTCGCGGTCAATTTTCAATTCCTCCGCATTTACCCTGCGTTCCTGGAAGATTACTTCGCGCGCAATTTCCTTATTGAGTTTTGTGATGGCCAGTATGCTTTTCTTCAGTTGATTCTGCACCAGTGTTCCCATCTCTTCAATCTGGCCTTTCAGCCGGTCCAGTTCAGCATCGAGGTGGGTGGTTTTCCGGGTTGTCAATTCTTCGTTTGGCATGGTTTGTTGTTCTTCAGTTGTTTTGAATCACCAGGTGTTACAGTGTTTCAGCTGATTCACCAGATGGAAGTTAATGCGAAGCATCTATACCACTCCTCCGTGGTATGTTATCTTTTTTTTAACAGTGGATGGTTTTATCCGAATCTTCCCGTGATGTAATTCTGGGTACGTTCATTTCTTGGATTGGTAAAGATTTCTTTCGTGTCGTTGTATTCAATCAATTCTCCCAGGTAGAAAAATGCGGTACGGTCGCTCACCCTGGCAGCCTGTTGCATATTGTGTGTTACAATGATGATGGTGTACTGCTTCTTCAGTTCATAGATCAGTTCTTCAATTTTGGCATTGCTGATCGGGTCAAGGGCAGAACAAGGTTCGTCCATCAGGATTACGGACGGTTCCACCGCCAAAGCCCTTGCGATACATAACCTTTGTTGCTGTCCGCCTGAGATTGACAACGCAGATTTTTTCAGATCATCCTTCACTTCCTCCCACAACGCAGCATGGCGGAGGGAACGTTCCACCGACTCTTCAATGAATTTTTTATTGGTGATGCCATTCACCCTTAATCCATAAGCGACATTTTCAAAAATTGATTTCGGGAAGGGATTGGGTTTTTGAAATACCATGCCGATTTTCTTCCGTATTTCTTCCACCCTTATGCCACTGTCATAAATATTTTTTCCATTGAACAGTACTTCACCATCAATCTTCACATTGTCGATCATGTCATTCATCCTGTTGAAGAGGCGCAGGTAGGTTGATTTGCCGCAACCGGAAGGGCCAATCATCGCCACCACTTTCTTCTCCTCAATACCCATGGTCACATTTTTCAGCGCATGGGTTGCACCATAATGAAGGTTCAGGTTCCTTGTTTCTACTTTATACATCGGTTATTTACTGAAGCGGTTTCTGAGGATAATGGCCATTGAATTCAGGAACAAGGTAAAAATCAGCAATACAATGATGCCGGCCGCTGCATTTTCATGGAATGCCTGTTGCGGACGCGATACCCAGTTGAATATCTGTATAGGCAATACGGTGAACGGCGAATGTACGTCAGAAGGCAGGAATGTGACATAGGTTAAGGCGCCTATTGTAATCATAGGCGCTGTTTCGCCGATAGCACGCGAAACGGCAAGGATGATTCCGGTAAGTATCGATGGAAAGGAAATCGGCAATAAATGATGCCAGATGGTTTGCCAGCGGGTTGCACCTACGGCCCAGGATGCTTCACGTACACCCGCCGGCACCGCTTTGATCGCTTCGCGTGTGGAGATAATAATTACTGGCATAATCAATAATGCCATGGTCAGTGCACCGGCAAGCAGGCTGCGGTCAAGTTGCATCCATCGCACAAACAAGCCAAGCCCAAGCAATCCGTAAACGATTGAAGGTACTCCGGCAAGATTGGCAATATTGATTTCAATGAGTCGCCCGAGCCAGTTCTTCCGTCCATATTCTTCCAGATAAATGGCAGCGCCAATGCCGATGGGAATAGCAATGAGAGCGGTGAGCAGCACCAACAGCAATGTGCCCACCAGTCCGGGAATAATGCCTGCCGCTTCCGCACGCCTGGATGGATAACTCGTGATGAATGACCAGTCTAACCTGAATAACCCGTCCTTCAGCACATTGGCAAGCAACATAAAGAGGACGCTTACGGCAAGCAGCAAACCGATAATGGCAAATACCTGGAACGTGGCGTTCTTGGTTCTTTGTATCAGCGCATGTCGTTCAAATGGTGTCATATATTGTGATGCATAACTTAGTCTCCTCCAACAGCGAGGAATCTTTTCCTGATTCTGAAGCTGATGATATTGAGCATGAATGTGAACAGGAACAGGGTAATTGCAACTGCGAAAATGGTATTGTAAGCAAGTGTTCCGTACGGCGTATCTCCCTGGCTTACCTGCACGATATACGCCGTCATGGTGGATACCGGATTCAGCGGATTAATATTCGGCACCGTGGATTGCCCGGCTGCTATGGCCACAATCATTGTTTCTCCGATTGCACGGGAGAAAGCGAGGATCACTGAAGCAATTATGCCGGAGAAAGCGGAAGGAAAAACTATAGCCAGCGATACCTGCAATTTGGAAGCGCCTAGTGCATAGCCGCCTTCACGGAGACTTTTGGGCACGGCGCGCAATGCATCTTCACTCAGCGAAGTTACCAGCGGCAAAATCATGATGCCCATTACAATACCGGGCGATAAGGCGTTGAAGCCGGCGATGGTCGGAAATATTTTCTGCAGCATGGGAGTAACCGTGATCAGCGCGAAATAACCATAGACGATGGTTGGTATGCCGGCGAGAATCTCCAGGAAGGGTTTCACGGTTTTCCTGACCGGGCCCGCTGCGTACTCGCTCAGGTAAATGGCAATGATGAGACCGAGCGGCACACTTACCGACAAAGCAATGGCAGAAGAGAGCAGGGTGCCGGAGAGCAGCGGGAGAATTCCGAAGTGACGGTCAGCAAAAAGCGGTGTCCATTGCGGGTCTGTTAAAAAATCCCATAATGAAACCTCGCTGAAAAAATCGAGGGTTTGCAGCAAAAGCACCAGGATGATGCCGATGGTAGTAAAGATGGAAACCAAAGCGCACAGCAGGAGAATAAACTGAATAATGCGCTCCCGAAGATAGACATAGTCGCGCCGGTTAAATCCGAAACGGGCACTTTTCTCTGTGCCCGTTTCAGTGTTGTCGATGGTCATCGATTCAAGCATGTTATAATCATTTATCCCAGGTATCAGTGCGTTGTGGTGGCGCTTTTAAGCAAATCTTCCAGTTTGCTGCCGACTTCCTTGCCATCCGGATAAATGGAACCCGTAACATCATGCTGCAGGCGATCGGACACCATGGAATAAAGATTTTCCTGGAGAGGAATATAGCCCACTTCTTTCGAAAGTTTACCGGCATTCTGAATATAAAAATTCAGAAAGTCTTTCACTTCCTTTTTGCCTTCGGCAGCAGTATTGGCGTAGATGAGCAATACTCTTGATAGCGGCGCGTAGGTGCCATTCTGTACGGTTTCAATGGACGGTAATATGGCACCGGCACCATTACTCTCATTACCATCATCAATCGGAATGAGTTTGAGCTTTGATGCATTCTCTTCATAATAAGCCAGACCAAAATATCCGAGTGCCCCTTCATCAGCAGAAACTCCCTGCACCAGCACATTGTCATCTTCAGAAGCCGTATAATCACCACGGCTGTCGCCCTTTTTACCGATCACTGCCTCGGTAAAATAATCGAATGTGCCGCTGTCAGTGCCCGGGCCGAACAGCTTGAGTGGCTTATCCGGAAATCCTTTTCTCACCTGTTTCCAGTTATTGATTTTACCCTGTGCTGCAGATTCCCAGATCGCTTTCAGTTCTGCTACCGTGAGTTTATCTACCCATGTATTTTTCGGATTCACGGTCACCGCCAGGCCGTCATAGGCAATCGGCAACTCCACGAACCTGATATTTTTCGATGCACATATATCCATCTCTTCCTTTTTCATAGGCCGCGATGCATTGCAGATATCTATTTCGCCCGCGGTGAACTTTTTCATGCCACCACCGGTGCCGGCAATGCCGATCGTAATCTGCAGATCAGGATTCGTGGCTTTATAGTCTTCAGCTACGGCTTCTGTAATAGGGTAAACGGTGCTTGAACCATCTACTTTTACAATGGTTTGCTGCTTGGCTGATGATTCATCAGCGCTTTGTTTATCCGCATTATTGCAGGCAGCAAAGAGGGCAATTAAAGAAACTGGCAACAGAAATTTTTTCATGTTGAATGAGGATTTTAATAGTGAAGTGGTGAAATCAATCGTATTAATATCGATCCGTATTTGACCCTGCAAAGCTAAACAGGGCAACCGGGTACCCTGAGAATGAGGTGTTACGAAATCGTTATTTCATTAATGATTTGGTAACTATAATTTAATATATCAAATCGCTGGCGGCTGCTGAATAAAGCAATAGTGGGCACTGATAGCTTTGATAATCAGTCAAAAAGCGTTAACAGTCATACAGGTATTAACTTATTGTTAATTCATTCTCCTATATTTACCGCTGTTATTAAGAGCTGTTAAATTCCCATTATTCATAACTGATTTTCATGACCATCAATAACTTCATCAGCTTTTTTGTGCCACGCGATAAAAGCTTTTACCCATTGTTTGAAAAGGCTGCAGCCAACCTGAAACTTTGCGCAGAACAGCTCAACCTGACGGTTACCTCTAATTCAACTGATGACAGAATTACGCATATGAGACAGGTTGAAAAACTGGAACATGTCGGCGATGAAATAGCCCATGAGATTTTTAATGAGCTGGGAAAAAATTTTATAACCCCATTTGACCGTGAAGACATTCACCGCCTCATCAGTTGTATCGACGATGTGCTGGATTATGTGCATGGGGCATCGAAACGGATGGAGCTTTACAAGATTACACAATTCACGCCCGACATCATTAAGTTAACGGAACTGATACTGACCAGTGCGCAGGAAATAAATATTGCGGTGATGGAACTGAAGAACCTGAAGAACCTGCGTAAGATTACCGATGCATGCGTCCGTATCAACAGTATTGAAAACCACGCCGATAACATTTTCGACAATGCTGTAGCCAGGCTCTTTGAAGAAGAAAAGAATGCCGTAGAACTCATTAAGATGAAAGAAATCCTTTCAGCGCTTGAAACCGCCACCGATAAGGCGGAAGATGTTGCCAATGTGCTCGAGTCCATTATCGTGAAGGTTGCATGAAATCCATATCATCCGTTCAACGCTCCATCCTTTTATGACTTTACTTATTGTGGTGATTATCCTTGCGCTTGTCTTTGATATCATCAATGGTTTTCACGATGCAGCCAATTCAATAGCTACCATAGTTTCCACCAAGGTACTGACACCCGGCCTGGCTGTTATCTGGGCAGCATTTTTCAATTTCATCGCATTCCTGGTTTTTGGGCTGCATGTTGCCACCACGGTGGGAAAAGGAATAGTTCATCCCGATGTTGTAACACTGCATGTGATACTGAGTGGCCTGATAGCAGCCATCGCCTGGAACCTGCTGACCTGGTATTACGGGATTCCGTCCAGCTCATCGCACACGCTGGTAGGCGGATTTGCAGGCGCTGCCATTGCCAAGGCAGGCTTCACTGCAATATTCAGCAGCGAATTGTTTCGTATCATCAGTTTTATCTTCCTCGCGCCGGTCATCGGCATGATCATGTCACTGGTATTGTCGGTTCTGCTTTCACATCTCTGCCGCTCCTTTGTACCGCATAAGGTTGATAACGTTTTCAGACGGTTGCAACTGGTATCCGCGGCGGCCTACAGTTTAGGCCATGGCGCCAATGATGCACAGAAAGTGATGGGAATCATCTTTGCTGCCCTGATAGCCGCAGGGCATCTAACATCTAATGACGCAATTCCGTTTTGGGTGGTTATTTCCTGCCAGAGTGCAATGGCAATAGGTACGATGATGGGTGGCTGGCGGATTGTTAAAACAATGGGCCAGCGTATTACCCATCTTACTCCGTTTGAGGGATTTGCAGCCGAAACCGCAGGCGCCATCACCTTGTTTTCTACTGCTCAAATGGGAATACCGGTGAGCACCACACACACCATTACGGGGTCAATTATCGGCACCGGCATACGGAAAAGAGTATCCGCAGTACGCTGGGGAGTGACAAGAAAATTATTGTGGGCCTGGGTTATTACAATTCCTGTCTCTATGCTGGTAGCAGCAATTATCTACTATGCGACCGCATGGTTATAATGGGTTCGGTTACGTATTTAACTTACCGGAACATCGTGCTGTTTTCAAATCTGCATCCTGCAAACATTCTGAACAGCATGCTGTTTCATAGTGAGTAAATCATTCGAATTATGATCAATCCTTTTCTCACCGCCGAATGGAAAAACCTCATTATGTTCAACTATGCAACTGATCCTTCTGTCTTGCTCCCTTATTTACCGGCGCATACTATCCCTGATACGTATAAGGATACACACTATGTAAGTCTTGTAGGCTTTATGTTTCAGCATACAAAAGTATTAGGGGTAAAGATTCCCTTTCATATAAATTTTGAAGAGGTGAATCTCCGGTTTTATGTGAAGCGAAAAGTGAATGGTGAATGGCGGAGAGGAGTAGTATTCGTCAGGGAGATCGTTCCAAAACATGCCATAGCCTTTGTCGCCAACAATTTATACAGCGAGCGTTATTCGGTTATGCCCATGCGCCATGAGGTTAAGAATGGAACAACTTTAAGTGTACGATACGGCTGGAAACATAAAGGAGCATGGAATGAAATGGGCATTTCTACCGCAAAGATGCCGGTTGCCATGCAAGCCGGAAGTTCGGAGGAATTCATAACCGAACATTACTGGGGCTACAACAGGGTGAGTGCAAGCCGGACTACCGAATACAAAGTCGAGCATCCGAAATGGAATTATTTCCCTGTTGATGAATATTCGGTTGACTGCCGCTTCAGTGAGCTGTATGGGAATGATTTTGCTTTTCTGAATAACGCAAAACCACTTTCTGTATTTATGGCGGAAGGTTCGGCGATAAGTGTAGGGAAGGGGACAAGAATTTAATTTTTTGATCAGCACATTGCCACTGATTTGTTATGACGATGAAGTTCAGCACTCCGCTATATAGTCTGTTGAATTAATACGGTCAGTGAAACCGGAAAATGCTTTCTATCAGCCAACCATACAACGGAGCGACAAGACCAGGTGACTTATATTATTAATAGCTGCATCTGCTATACGCGATGGCAAATAAATGTTGCTCGATGCTTAAAAAAGCGACAATAACCCGCCTGCCTGTAAAATACTAAGAAGTGAGTATCGTCATTGTTGAGGCAGTGGAGCGGCACCGTTCGGGCCGGTGTGGGTTTGAATTAAATCTTTATTTAATTTTATTCAATTAATGCGATACCATGAAAAGTAAAGATGCTTCGGTTAAAGCAGGATTTACGGAAAATGTCAGCCGTTCGGGATTTCCCTACCGGTCGACGCTCAGCTTTGAGTCACTCATCAGCAAGCTGGAAGAGCAGGCGGCAGATACCGGCAACCTTGAAGCTCCCTTCATTGAACAGATTCTGAAAACGGTGAAGGCTATTCCTGCCTTAACCTCGCCTATTGAAGACTTGAACGTGGTTTCCCGTTACAGAAAGGAAGTAGACTTATTACTCTCCACCGTACTGCCTACTTCTCTCATGAACAATTATACCGCCGGTATCCTTGTTCCGTTTCAGCCGGTTACCGTGTATGGCTCTCCGCAGTTTAATAAAATGTTTCCTGCATCTGCAAACGGCGTCTGGGACATGCAGAAACTGAATCTCAGCAAGGATATGAAGGAGCTGATAACTTTTTGCGGAGTAGCAATCCTTGAAATGTATTATCACTATCCTATCAGGCGGCCGGATGTAATGAAGAGCAGGCAGTCTGATGCTGTTACAGGGTTGATCAGCTACTATCAGCCGGAGATCAATGCCATGTTTGCAAAAGTAACCACGCTTAAAGAACCCAAACCGCTAAGTGAAATTGATCTCAGCCCGCTAAAGGATAATTTTTTTGATACTGAGTTCTGGTTAAAGAATTTCCCACCCGATACTTTTGCATTCAGCGGATTTATACTGTACAAGGTAATGGATATTACCGACCGGGAAATGGTTTCGCAATTGGAATATTCCTTACTGCAGACGGGCGCCATTATCTCTCTTGCAAACATCAACGATATCCGGGATAAGTTTCGCAGTTATTTCAGGGTGCCTGAGCTGAAGGTTGGCATTGCTCCCATGCTCAGCTATGCCGGCCAAAATACCATGTGCAGCATGGAAAGCTGGTATTGCCTGATTCCGGCAGAAAAGTCAGGGATGCTATTTAAACACTTTGAGCAGTCTGTTTACCATAAAGCCGTTCAGCAAAAAAATGCATACCTCGTCGAAGATATCGGGAGCCTGCCTGAAATCTCTCCTGTAGAAATGGAGTTGATGGAACAGGGCATCGCCAGCATCATCATTGTACCGGTCTTCCAGGATGAGGAACTGATCGGTGCTATTGAGATTGCTTCACCCAATGCAGGTGAGCTGAATTTCATGACGATGTTAAAACTGAAGGAAATTTTGCCGCTTCTTTCTGTTGTCTTCCAGCGGTCAGCCAAGGATTTTGATACACAGGTACAGGCCACCATCAAAAAACATTTTACTTCTATTCATCCTTCTGTTGAATGGAAATTTGCGCAGGCAGCATTGAAGATGTTTTCGCTTGGGAAGACAGGAGAAGAAGTGCAATTGCCTCCGATTGAGTTAAAGGATGTTACGCCTATTTACGGACAGGTTGACATTCGCGGCTCTTCTGATCAGCGAAATGAAGCCATCCGCCTTGACCTTATGGATTATTTAACATCGGCCAATAAGATCATGCTACAGGCGTATAGATTGTTTCCGCTCAGTATCCTGGAAGAGATGATATTCCGCGCCACAAAGTTTATGGACCGGCTCCAGTCAGGTATGGATTCCGGCGATGAAACCGGCATTCTTGAGTTTATGAAACAGGAAGTCGAACCAACGCTGCGGCTGATGATGCAGCGTAACACCACCTTAAAAACAGCCGTTGAAAATTATTTCACAGCAGTGGATCCTGAGCATGAAGCATATCATTTCAGGCGGCATGATTTTGAGCGGAGCCTGACGATGATCAATGACCTCGTGGCCGGCTTGCTCGATGAAGAGGAAACGCTCACGCAACAACTGCTTCCGCATTATTTTGAAAAATATAAAACTGATGGCGTAGAGTACAACATTTACCTGGGACAATCGATCCTGCAGGATGGAACATTCGATCCGTTGTTCATCAGGAATTTCCGGTTATGGCAGCTGATCAGCATGGTGCGCATTGCAAGAGAGACGCACAGGTTAATACCTGAACTTCCTATACCGCTTGAAACGACGCAGCTTATTTTATGCTACAGCAATCCGTTTTCGATTGTGTTTCGCATGGACGAAAAACGATTTGATGTTGCAGGGGCATACAATATCCGTTATGAGATTGTAAAAAAGCGAATTGATAAAGCTTATATCAAAGGCAGTAATGAACGGCTGACGCAACCGCATAAGGTCGCAATCATTTATACGCAGGAAAGGGAAGCGAAAGAATATGAACGTTACTTTGAATTCCTGCAGGAAAAAGGATGGATCAGCGGGATGATCGAGCGACTGGAGGTTGAGCCATTGCAGGGCTTGCACGGATTGAAGGCTTTGCGTGTTGAAGTGTTGTATGATGCGGCCGATCTTAAACTGAATCTTGCGGAAGAATTATTATTCAGGGAGGTTAAAGATGCAATAGCATAGATAATCCGGTTATGCTGAGACGCAGCGAGAAGTTTCGAAGAGTCAGCTGCTAATTCTATTCAGCAGAGACGATTAGTATTGAATTGTCCACTACCTGCTGCAGTGTATGCAGTTAAAACTGCAACGCGTAAATCATGCCTTCCTGCGGAGTGATATACAGCAAGGTGTGAATTTAACAGTGGCATCATTCTTAAAGCGCTAAGAGAGGTGATTAATGAAACAGGCTGATTACGGTACATTCGCCTAATCCGCTTTGAATGCAGATTTCCTGATGATGTCAGGATCAATCCTTACTTCCCTTACCGGGAATGCGAAACTGCTGCCATTTCTTTCCACGGTCTGCAGTATTTCATAATTAACCATTTCCTTATGAAGCATGTGTTCTTCAAAAGTGGTGAATGGAATGTAATAGATGATGATTATGTTAATGGAGCTTTCTCCAAAATCATCAAATGCGACAACATAATCTTCTTTCATGTCAGCACTGTTTTTAAAATACGCTCTTAATTCAAAGATTATTTTTTTCAGTTGCTCCGCACTGGTTTCATAAGGCAGGCCAATCACCTGCCGCACTCTCCGGTGAGCGCGTTGTGTGAGATTGTCAACATTGGAATCCAGCATTTTTTTATTCGGAACGGTTACAATGGTACGGCTGGCAGTGCGGATGCGTGTGCTGCGGATACCCACTTTTTCAATGCTGCCTTCCACCTCACCGATTTTCACGACATCGCCCACTACAAATGGTTTATCGAGAAATACCGTAATGGAACCAAAAATATCCTTGATGCTTTCCTGTGCGGCAAATGCAATGGCTAATCCGCCAATGCCAAGGCCTGCCAACAGGGAAGTGAGGTCGAAATTAAATATGGCACCCAGCAAAATAATCAGCGCATTGGCAACAATAAAGATCTTTAATGCATCCTTCACAAAAGGAACAAGCTGATCATCCGATTTTGTAAGAGTGCGTGCAGCACGTTCCCGCAAAATAAAAGCGATATAATCTGTAAGACGCAGGAATAGCCAGGTGAAGTTGAGCAGAATAATGGTCCAGAGCAGTTCATCAATCAACAGTTGCAGCGGATGGTTCCACAAAGAAATCTTCCAGTTTTCCGGATAGGTCAGCGTTTCAATGGCAGCGCGGATGATAAGCAGCAGCACGAGATATTGCACCGGCTGTGCCATCAGTTTATGAAACTGATTGCCATAACTTTCTCTTGTGTACCTGCTCAATAGCCGGTAGATGAGATCATTTAAAATTTTTGACAGGTACCTGCTAAAGACAAATGCAAACAGGATGATCACGAGGAACCATCCGATACGTTCATAGGAATTATTAAGAATCTCCAGGTTAAAGAATGCTGACATTCGCGGATATTTGTGTCAAAAATAGCCATTTCACTATTTAACGGCAGACCGGATGAAGTAACGTAACACTGCAGGCTGCGTTCATGGATATTTATAAACACAACAATTGAAAGAAGCCGGCGCCACGCTTGTTTTGGTATTAGATTTCTATTTTTACCGCGATTAACATACATCACATGTTTGAGGAGTTTCTACAACAGGCGCCTGCTGAATTGCTGGCCGGTGAAAACTATGCGGCAAACCAATTGGGTTTAAGTGTAATCAGTGATTTGAATCCTGAAGGAATGCAACTGGCATTAATCGGTGTGAAAGAAGACCGCGGTTCTGTCAGGAATAACGGTTGTGCGGAGGCGCCTGACCTGATAAGGAAACAACTCTTTTCAAGAGCTAAGCTGGCACATGATGCAAAAATCATCGACCTCGGTAATATTGAAATGGGTGAAACCATCAGGGACACTTACATAGCTTTAAGCAAAGTTGTTAATGAACTGATTCATCTTAAGGTCATGCCCGTTATCATAGGCGGCAGTCATGATCTCACCTTCGGACAGTTTGGTGCTTATCATGATCTCGGTAAAATGATCAATATAACCGTAGCCGATAATACAATTGATCTTAAAGAAGAACAGCCGAAAATGGATGATGAAGGATTTCTGCTGAATACACTGAGCTATGAACCTTCTTATATTTTTAATTTCAGCCAGATCGGTTACCAGACGCATCTTACTTCACCTGCCGCAATTGAATTGCTCGATAAGCTGCATTTCGACAGTTATAGGCTGGGAAAGATAAGGTCAGGTGTGGATGAGATGGAACCTGTACTGCGCGGCACCAATCTGTTCAGTTTCGATATGTCAGTTATACGTTTCAGCGATTCACCGGGCAGCAGAACTGCTTCACCCAACGGCCTGTTTGCCGAGGAAGCTTGCCAGCTTGCCAGCTATGCCGGGCAGAGTGACCGTCTTGATTCGTTTGGTATTTATGGCTGTAATCCCACGGTTGATGTGCGCGGGCAGTCAGTGCAGCTGGCGGCTGATATAATCTGGTATTTTATGAACGGGTATTACCATCGTAAAGAAGACTACCCGAAAGAGGAGGATGCTGACTATGTAAAATATACGATACATTTTAAGGAGAATAAATATGAAATGAATTTCTGGAAAAGCAAAAAATCAGACCGTTGGTGGATGGAAGTTCCATCCGGTAACAAACCGCGGAACCAGAAAAAATTTCATTTGCTTCCCTGTTCCTATAATGATTACCAGATGGCTTGCAGGGAAGAACTGCCGGAAAGATGGATCAGGGCATATCAGAAATTATCCTGAACAATACCAGTTATAATTGTCTCACATCGGCAGTCTTGGTCAGTTATAGCAGATTTCAGAAAAACCCAGCACCTGTGCCACATGAGGATCCTCATAAACAGGTGGCGCCTGGTTACCTTCAGCCTTAAAAAATCCGTCTAATATTAAAGCAATCAGGAAGACCGATGCTTCCGGTAAAGCATCCATTGTTCTGTCATTTTCTCTGCGCATAACGGTTCAAGTTTAGAATTTATCTGGCTGTCATCAAAAAGAATTCCAATGCCTGAAATTAATCAGGCTGATGCGTGTTTTGAAGGTGAAAAGTGCTGAGCAGGCGCAATAGGCGGATGAAACCGGATGATTACAACTTGTGTGTTATGAAGCACATACGGATATTTTTAATTAACAAATCCATTGAATGATGCGATCTGTCACATAATCGTCAGAAAAATAAAGCTGGCTGCAGCAACGGTTGAAACGGATGTTGCATCAGCGTTCAGCCATTTCTTTGGGATAACATAACAGGTACTTTACTACCGGAGCTTCCAGCACATGAATATTCAGCAAATCAGAAGCGTCTGCAACATCTTTTACAGTGCCATCTTTGTATAAAATATTGATAGGGCCTGACCGCGGACTATATGCATGATTGCTCGTGGTTTCGGTAAACACGAAATAATGAATATCGTGCACTTCGATATTGCTATGTTGCTGTACCTTTTCCTTAATCATGGCAATCAACGTTTCGTCAAATGGCTTCGTGCTCAGTTCAATCTTAAATAATTTTCGTAACAGCAAGTGCCGGCTAAGCCATGACAATACAGGGTCACTTTCATTTTTCCACATTTTAATACTGCTGATGATGTCGGTATCATCCAGTTCCGCAAAACGGTCAATCAGTTCATCCTGATCAGTCCATGAAGAATCATCTCTATTTTTTTCCAGGAACCATAAAAGAGCCGGCGTTGCTTCCAGTTTCCTTAAAGATGAAATTTGATGCGCACGCCTGATAATTTTCACCAGCATTTGTTCGGCTGCGAGGACTGTCTTGTGCAGATAGACCTGCCAATACATCAACCTGCGGGAAATGAGAAACTTTTCAATGGAATACATGCCCTTCGATTCCACGAGCAGCTCATTATTTTTCACCGTCAGCATTTTTATGATGCGGTCATATCCGATTACACCTTCGGCAACGCCTGTGAAAAAGCTGTCGCGGTTCAGATAGTCGAGCCTGTCCATATCGAGCTGACTTGACACCAGCTGATGCAGGAACGGTTTGTGATACTTTCCCTGGAATATCTGCAGTGCTAGGGTGAGGCTGCCATTGAATGCTTTATTCAGGTTTTCCATCATTCGGATCGATAATGATTCGTGTGAGATTCCGCGGATAAGCAATTTCTCCAGAGTATGCGAGAACGGCCCATGCCCTATGTCGTGCAGCAAGATGGCAATCGTAACTGCCTCTGCTTCCTGATTGGAAATGTCAGCGCCTTTTGAACGAAGCACTTCCAGCGCCTGCGCCATTAAGTGCATGGCGCCCAAAGCATGTTGCAGCCTCGTATGCTGTGCTCCGGGATAAACAAGATAGGTGAGCCCTAGTTGTTTGATGCGGCCTAACCGCTGCATATAGGCATGCTCAATCAAGTCAAAGATTAATTCTGAAGGAATGGTAATAAAACCGTAGACAGGATCGTTTATGATTTTTCTTTTATTCAAACTAATTCAGGTTTTTTGTACGAAATTTGGCATGAATTTAAACACAAGCCGCAGGTTTTCCTAAAAGACTGAAGGGGAAACTTCTTTAACATGCTGCTATCACTGTTTATGACCCCGCAGCTAAACCATTGAGATTATCGCTTATCGTCTACTGTTACGCTTCTTTACTCACTTTATTAAAACCGTGATCACATGGCAAATGAACCTACTATCCTTTGGGTAGATGACGAGATTGAATTACTGAAACCGCAGATTCTTTTTTTAAGAGAGAAGGGATACAACATTCTGGAGGCAAGCAATGGCGTAGATGCCATTGAAAAGTGCCGTGAAGAAGTGCTTGACATTGTCTTTCTCGATGAACAGATGCCCGGCATGAGCGGCCTTGAAACACTGACAGACATTAAGTCCATTCAGCCAAGCATTCCCGTGGTGATGATAACCAAAAGCGAAGAGGAAAACCTGATGGAGGATGCGATAGGTTCGCAGATCAGTGATTACCTGATCAAACCGGTGAAGCCTCAACAGATTCTCTTAACGCTGAAGAAGCTGTTGGATAACAGGCGGCTCATCAGCGAAAAGACAACCTCCAGCTATCAGCAGGAGTTCCAGCAGATATTTTCGCGCATCAGCATGGGATTAAATCATGAAGAGTGGGCTGATATATACCGGAAGCTGGTTTACTGGGAGCTGGAGCTTGACAAATCCAAGACGGCGGGCATGCGGGATGTGCTGGCTATGCAGAAGTCGGAAGCGAATACAGAGTTCTGCAAGTTCATTGTGAAAAATTACAGGAACTGGCTGAATAAGCCGGATGAGAACGCGCCGACGATGTCGCATAACTTATTCAAGCAAAAGATATTTCCTTTCATCGAACCCGGTACACCAACTTTTTTGATTCTCATTGACAACCTTCGGTTTGATCAGTGGAAGGTTATTCAGCCGACGATCTCCGAATCATTCCGGCTTATGGATGAAGATACTTTTTACAGCATTCTGCCTACTTCCACGCATTACAGCCGCAATGCCATGTTTGCAGGCATGATGCCGCTGGAAATTGAAAAACGGTTTCCTGATTTCTGGCTGAATGATGAAGAAGAGGGCGGGAAGAACATGCACGAAAAAGATTTCCTGGAAGATCAGATCATCCGGACAAAAAAGAACCTGAAGTTCAGTTATACAAAGATTACAAACTTCAATGACGGCAAAATGCTGTCTGACAATATTTATAACATGCTCCATAACGATCTGAATGTGATCGTGTACAATTTCGTGGATCTCTTATCCCATTCAAGAACGGAGATGGATGTACTGAAGGAACTGGCGAATGATGAAACGGCTTACCGCTCCATCACGCATTCCTGGTTTGAACACTCGCCATTGCTGGACGCCCTTTTACGCATTTCGGAAAAAAAGGTGAACCTGGTGATCACTACCGATCATGGAACGATCCGGGTGAAGGAACCAACAAAAGTGATAGGCGACCGTGATACCACCACCAACCTTCGGTATAAACATGGACGGAACCTGAATTACAATCAGAAGGATGTGCTGGAAACACGCAATCCGCATGAGTTGTTTCTGCCCAAGCCGCATGTAAGCTCTTCCTACATCTTTGCCAAGGAGGATAAGTATTTTGTATATCCCAACAATTACAACTACCATGTTAATCTTTTCAGAAATACGTTTCAGCATGGCGGCATTTCACTGGAAGAAATGATAATTCCAGTGATCAGGATGACCAATAAGTGAGCAACCTAAGCTATAGGCCTGCTTGTAATGGCGATGACGCACCTGCAAGTAATGCCGGATCATTTGCGTGCAGCATTGCGTTATCCGAATAAGACTTCTGCAATTAACTGTATAAACAGAGAAGGCATTGTTAATGTCACCTTCAAATGGTCAGTGAGAGTTATGCTCTAATATAACGCAGCTGTTAATGGATGAAAATGCCGTAGTGCAGGCAACTATTACGGAAGGATGGAGTACAGGAATCTTGTTTTCATGCACGACGTATACAGATGAGCACATGCAACATTCGTTTAGGATCAGTGTACTGCTGAAATGCTTACCCTTTCAATTCCCTTGAGATGCACTTCAATATGTCGGTCGTGCGCTTTGTTTTCATACTCACTGATAATTTCCAGGATGTCGTAATCAATGAAATTGCATTCACTGCCATCTATCGTCAGCACGCTGTATAAAGGTATCTGATCAAGTGCTTTTCGTAAGTTAACTTTATTCAGAAAGGTGACATTGCTGTTGAGTTTGATGTAATGCACTTCCGTTTCATGCTGCATAGTCTTGGTGATTTTATACTCAGCACGAAAATTATTCAGCACAATAAAATAGATGGAAATGAGCAACCCGATACTGACTCCTATCAGCAGGTCGGTGGCAAGTATGACTACAATGGTGAGTGCGAACGGAATAAACTGCTTCCTGCCAAGGCTCCACATATTCCGGTAGAGTTTGGGTTGGGTGAGATTGTAACCGGTTACAATCAGAATGGCCGCAAGCGAAGCGTAAGGTATCCTGCTCAGCAAGGCCGGGAAAAGTGCAACGGAGAGCAGTATGAATGCACCATGTGTGAAGGCAGATAACTTTGTTCTTCCTCCGGCATCAGCATTGGCAGCACCTCTCACCACCACAGCTGTAACCGGAATTCCACCGAGTAAACCACAGGTGATATTGCCGATGCCCTGTGCCAGCAGTTCACGGTTTACAGGAGTGATGCGGTTGTGTTTGTCGAGCTTGTCTACCGCTTCCACGCATAGCAATGTTTCAAGCGTTGCAAGCAAGCCGATGATGAGCCCGTCTTGCCAGATCGCAGCACTGCTAAATAATTTGGAGAAATCAGGAAATGATATGCCTGCAAAAATATTGGATGGAATATTGACGAGCTGTGTTTGCCTTAATGAAAAATTGCTGCCGGCAATATTTAACACCTCATTGATTATCATACCAAGCACCACAACTAATAGCGGAGCGGGAATAACTTTCAGCCTGCCTTTAAAAAGGTGCCGGTGTACTATAATAGCCAGCAGGGAAAATACAGAGATAACAATAGCTCCTCGCGTGAAATGCCTGTTAAGTGTGGTAATATTTCCCTGAAAATTTTCTGCTGAGAACAGGCGAAGGAAGCCGCTGCTCCAGAAATCTGGCTGATCATAGCCCATAGCCAGCGGAATCTGTTTGGAAATAAGGATGATGCCGATGGCAGCAAGCATGCCTTTAATGACGGATGAAGGAAAGTAATTCGCGATGCTGCCTGATTTCAGCAATGCCAGCAGCAGTTGAAAGAAGCCCGCGATGATAACGGATAGCAGGAAAACACGATAGTCGCCGGAAGAAACGATGGCAGCCGCAACAAGCGTGGAAAGTCCGGCAGCAGGACCCGATACACCAAGTTGTGAGCCGCTGATCAGCGAAACCAGCAATCCGCCGATAATACCGGAAAGCAATCCCGCATAAGGTGGTGCGCCGGATGCAAGTGCTATGCCCAGGCAAAGTGGCAGTGCAACCAGGAAAACGGATAGGCCTGCGGGCAAGTCATGTCTTAACCATATCAGGCGATAATAATTTATTCTCCGTCTCACGTATGCTGATGCTATGCGGCAAAGATAGCAGATGAAAACGGTGAATGCCAATATCCGCCTTCATTGCTTCTTGCCGAAGAACAGCGTGAATATTTGTTGTTGCTGAACGCACTTTCCGTCTCACGTGTAGTTTACCTGCTAAAAAGGGCATGCTAGTCATAACAGAAGCTATCTCAAAACAGGCAATCAATGCGGTCATGCCGTATTTATTCCGGTATCTGTCAATAAATGGAAAAGATCAAGATCAATCGGGAAAGGATGACTACAAGTATTTTGAGATAGCTTCTAATACATTACGCCCAGCAATAAATGAAAAATGTGATCTAAATCTGTTTTTGAGGACGGCTAACACCGGTATGTTTATTTCTTTAGTGAAAGGATATTTATTGTAACACTTGCTATAATAGCTTTATGAAAATTTTATCCGCCTATGGATCAGGACAGAAAGATTTTCGTGCTCGATACATCTGTGATCATATATGACTATACGGCTATCCGGAATTTTAAAGAGCATGATGTAGTGGTTCCCATAACGGTACTGGAAGAGCTTGATAATTTCAAAAAGGGAAATGACGATAAGAATTTCGCTGCGCGCGAATTCATAAGATATATTGACAAGGCAAGCACCAATGATTCATTGCAGCAATGGGTCAACATCAATGGCAAAACGCATGGTATGTTTAAAATTGCGATGGGCCATCCGAATGGTATAGATGCCGATGCTGTATTTGGAGAGGTGAAGGCCGATCATAAGATTCTGAATGCGGCGCTGCGTGTGCAGAAAGAAAATCCGGGGAGGAAGGTAGTGCTGGTAACGAAGGATATCAACCTGAGAATAAAGGCGAAGTCGCTCAACCTTCCTGCAGAAGATTATGAGACGGGCAAGATTAAAAGTGCAGATGAGCTGTACACAGGAAGAACGGTGCTCGATAAATTTCCGATACAGGTACTTAATCAACTGTTTCAGGAAGGGCAATGCAAAGCGGCACTGTTGTTCAAGAAAGTCAGGCCGGTGGCCAATCATTATTACACGCTGAACCATCATGAGACATCGGTGGTCACGGTTTATAATCCGGTTTCCGGCATGCTGGAGCTGGTAAAGAAGAAACCGGCCTTTAAGATTCAGCCGCGTAACGTAGAGCAGATTTGTGCACTGGATGCGATACTGAATCCGGCGATCAGCCTGGTGACGATGCAGGGAGTGGCAGGAACAGGTAAAACACTTTTATCACTGGCCGGCGCGCTGGAGCAGCGGCGCAATTTTCACCAGATTTATCTTGCACGGCCTATTGTGCCGCTCAGCAATAAGGATATCGGTTATTTGCCGGGTGATATCAAGAGCAAGCTCAACCCGTATATGGAGCCACTGTGGGACAACCTGAAATACATCAAAAACTGTTTCACTGAAAAGGATAAAGAATACCGGCAGATCAACGACATGGTGGAAAATGAGAAACTGATGGTTTGCCCGTTGGCTTACATACGCGGAAGAAGTTTCTCCAATGTGTTTTTTATTGTAGACGAAGCGCAGAACCTCACACCGCATGAAGTGAAGACGATCATCACCCGTGCCGGGGAAAACACAAAAATCATTTTCACCGGTGATATTTACCAGATAGACACACCATATCTGGATTCACGAAGCAACGGACTGAGTTACCTGATTGACCGTATCAAGGGCAGCAGCATTTATGCGCATATTACACTGGAGCGGGGAGAGCGAAGTGAACTGGCCAACCTGGCGAATGATCTGCTGTAAGCTTAACAAAAGTTTGTTTATAGAAACTATCTCAAAATGGCTGGAGTCATCCTGTCCCGATCGATCTTGATCATGATCTCTTCTATTTATTTACAGATGCCGGAATAAATTCGGCATGACCGCATTGATAGTCTGTTTTGAGACAGTTTTTAATTGTATGATGATGCAGTATCTGTTATGCAAGGATAAATATTGTCACTTAATGATGCACATGAAGCCACAATAATCAGCTGCATTGCTTCTACGATGCATCCATACCGGCATAATACGTTAAAGATTAAACACCAAACTTAATATCCTCTCCTATAAACCAACGGTCGCCGATTTGCAGGCAGCGGGCGCTTGCTCTTAATGTCTGCGCGCCTGATTTGCATTCAAGCATTATTTTTTTTGTTGGCAGTTTTTGATTTTCTATATCCTGAATCATCAATTGAACAAATTCAGCATCTGTCCAGTTTACTTTCAGTTCAACGGCTTCATGCTTTGTCTTTTTCCAGCCTTTGGATAACATGCTGCGGGCGCTGTCAGCAATAGCTTTCATGTTGGCTTCTTGTTTGGCGGTGCCGGTGAGGTCATAAATCTGAGCCACGTCACCTGAATCAGGAAACATCACAGACAGTTGTTCCGGAGTGATTTCATCTTTCAACGATAAATACAGAAAGCCGGCCAGGTCCTGCAGGTTGGCGGCGCCGTGTAAGGAGTCATTCCATTCAGTATTCACTGCATTCATCGGATGGTCAATGGTGGTGATACCGGCTTTAGGCTGGCAAGCCGTAATCAACACCAAACAACAGAGGAAGCAGGCAAACGGTCTCACCAAAACAACCTTTAACAATTTATAGATCATTACGATATTGAGGAATCAGCTTAATGTTCATCTTTCGCATGTTTCTGGTATTCTTCCGCGAGGCGTTTTTGTATTTCTCCCGGCACCAGTTCATAAGCCGCAAACCGCATTTTGAAGCTGGCCTTTCCCTGCGTAAGCGAACGGAGTGTATTGGAATATTTATCGAGTTCAGATAATGGTACCCGTGCTTTGATTACCTGGTATATGCCTTGTGCATCCATGCCCATAATGATGGCCCGGCGTGTATTCAGGTCGCTCATCACATCGCCCATTTGTTCTTCCGGCACCAGCACCTCCAGGTCAAATATCGGTTCAAGCAGTTTAGGGTCAGCTTGCTGAAAGCATTCCTTAAAGGCCATCATGCCGGCGAGCTTAAAAGCCATATCATTTGAATCAACGGCATGCATCTTTCCATCATACACATAAACATTAATGTCGCGTACATACGATCCGGTGGTAGGCCCTTCCGTCATCTTGTCCATCACACCTTTCAGGATGGAAGGCAGGAATCGCGCATCAATTGCACCGCCGACAATGCAATTATGATAGATCAGTTTTCCGCCCCATTCCAGTTCAATCTCATCCTTACCACGCAATGTAAAATCAACCGGAATTTTATAGCCTTCCCGGTAGGGTTCAATCATCATGGCCACTTCAGCAAACTGGCCGGCTCCACCTGATTGCTTTTTGTGCCGGTAGGTTGTGCGTGCTTCTCTTCTGATGGTTTCGCGGTAGGGTATTTTTGTTTTTTCAAAATCAATCTGCATCTTATAGATGTTCTCGAGTCGCCAGCGAATGGCCTGCAGGTGCAGCTCACCCTGCCCATGCATAATTACCTGCTTCAGCTCGCGCGAATATTCAATATTCAGTGTTGGATCTTCCCGGTGGATATCGGCCAGCACGGCTCCTATTTTCTCATCATCATTTTTATTTTTAGCAATGATGGCAACACTTATTCTCGGCTCCGGAAATTCAATCGGATTAATAGTGATTGCATTGCCTTTGCCATGCAGCGTCTGATTTGTTTGCGTATTCTTCAGTTTCAGTGTAGCACCGAGGTCACCCGCCGTGAGTTTATTGATAGGATTCCTGTTTTTACCGTCCAGTATAAATAACTGATTGATCCGCTCCACATTGCCATTGGCAGCATTCGTGACGTCAAGTCCGGCGGTTACCTCACCGGAAATAACTTTGAATAAGGAAAGGTTGCCAAGGTGTGGTTCAATCAGCGATTTATATACAAACAATACAGGCTGTCCGGCGGGATTGCACGGTACATCATGGCCATCGGCACTTTTTTCTGCCGGCATCTCTGTGGCGGATGGTGCAACATTATCGATGAAGCCCATCATACGTCCTGATCCCATATCCATTTTAGCCGACAAACAAAAGACAGGAAATACCTGGTGTTTCATCATGCCTTCTTTAATACCCTGCCGCAGTTCATCTTCATCAAGGGATCCTTTTTCAAAATACAGCTCCATCAGTTTTTCATCATTCTCAGCTGCAACTTCCACCAGTTTGTTATGCAGCTCTTCAGCCTTCGCTTTTTCTGCATCCGGTATTGGTAATTTTTCCGGTTTTCCCCCGTTCGGGCCGAATTTATACATGGTCATCTTCAGCAGGTCAATGATGGCATTAAAGCCTGAGCCTTCATTTACCGGATATTGCATGAGCGTGAATGCGTTCCCGAATCGCTTCCTGCCCTGTTCTATCGTTTCTTCAAAGTTTGATTTTTCATGGTCGAGCTGATTAACGGCAAACATAACCGGTTTGTTAAACTGATTTACATAATTCCAGATCAGTTCCGTTCCTACTTCCACACCGTATTGGGCATTCAACACCATAATGCCTGTGTCGGAAACGCGAAGCGCAGCAATCACTTCTCCAATAAAATCATCAAGCCCGGGTGTATCAATGATGTTTATCTTATAATCCTTCCATTCCGTATGCATGAAGGTCATGTATACAGAATTGCCGCGCTGTTGCTCTATTTCGTGATAGTCGGAAACGGTAGTGCCTTCTTCCACGGTTCCCCTGCGGCTGATTAAACCTGCTTCAAACATCATGGTTTCCGCCAGTGTTGTTTTACCTGATTTGGAAGCGCCCAGCAATACAATGTTCTTGATATGCTTGTCGTCGTAAACTTTCATGAACGATGTGTTTTTTCAGTGATAAGATCCTTTAACTCAAGTTGACAGTAACTTCTTATGTGTATTGAATAAAAGTAATAGGTATGGGTAAAAATAGAAAAGAAACATGCGATTCCAAATAATTCAGGAAACAAATCTAAAGGGTGCAGGAACTAAGCAGATGTAATTGTTGCGCTGCTGTCAGCAGCTGGACTGAATGCATCGAAGTTATCGCTTCGATTCAAATCATCCTGTTATTACCTGTTGATCTGCCAGGCGGTTAATCAATGTATGCGGCCTTTTGGCGGAAAATGTTGCTAAATTCGTAGTACAATCAGCGGTTCACATCAAGTGGCACGACACAGTTTATGAATGCATTGCTTACTGACATCAGTTACTTCAGGATTTTTGAAAACCTGGAGGTGGCACTGGCCATTGAAGATGAGTCAGGGCTTATCATCCAGGTCAATAAAAATTTCTGTGACCTGACCGGCTATGGCAGGGAAGAATGGTTGCAGCAGGAGGGTATCGGGCTCCTCGTATCCGGTGAATGGCAGCATGACTATCAGCTTTTCAGGGATAAATGCCTGAAAGAAGATACGGCAGAAGCTGAGTTTTTACTCAAGAAGAAAAATGAACAGGGTTTCTGGGCACAAGTGCAGGCTGTGCCTGTGCACGATGATCAGGGGCACACCACCTGCCGGCTGATCAGTATGCACGATGTGACGGCGAAGAAGCAGCAGCTGGCGGAGATTAAGCGGAGTGATGACAGGCTGCGTTTCCTGCTGGAGGCTTCCTCGGAAGGCATACTTATTCATGAAAAAGGAATTATCACCGACCTGAATGATGCTACATTAAGAATGTTCGGTTACAGCCGCGAAGAAGTGATCGGGAAATCAATCTTCAGCTTCACGCCACAGAGAGAACACGCTAAAATCCTTGAAACCATCCGCAAAAATTTGCCAACACCGGTGGTACGTGAGATATACAACAAGAAAGGACAGATTCAGTATGTTGAACTGACGGGCAAAACAATCAATTACCAGGGTAAAGAGATAAGGCTGATTGTATTGAAGGATGTAACCGAAATGCGCGGCAAGCAGATCGAAGAGGAACGGCTTGTTTCCATCATTGAAGCCAGTCCGTTTATTGTTGCCATGATAGACCGTAAGGGGCTACGCTATATGAACCGCACCGGCAGGCAGCTGCTGGGTTTTGGCATGGAGGAGGATATTTCACGCCTTGGTTTGAAAAACCTGCTGACCAGGTCTGCTGAGGAAATGATTTTTAAAGTTGGATTGCCTGCAGCGATAAAGGATGGATCGTGGAAAGGACAAACAATGTTTAAGGCAAGGGATGGCCGTGAAATTCCGGTGGCACAGACCATCCTGGTGCATGTGGATGAAAACAATGAAGTTGATTTTTATTCAACAATAGCGGAGGATATATCGGAGCAAGAGCGTGCAGAACGGTTACTGGTGCTGAGCCGTGAGCGGCTGAAGTATTTCATGGAGGAAGGGCGTGAAGCTATTATCATTCATGAAAATGGAATGGTGATAGATTTTAATAACTCTGCTCAGAAAATGTTCGGTTATGAAGGCGACGAACTGAAAGGCAAAGAAATACTGAAGTTGTACGATACTTCTTTCCGAAAAGAAATGAAGCGCAGGATCATGATGGGTGAAAATTTTCTGGAAGAACTCGTCGGTGTTAAAAAGGATGGTAAGAAAATTGACATTGAAGTTTTTTCGAGGTCGCACATTTACCAGGGCAGGAATGTGCTGGTGGTGGGCATCATAGATATTTCTGCAAGAAAATCAGCGGAGCGCGCCTTGCGCAGCAGTGAGGTAAGGCTGAATGCGGCTATTGCCGGAACACAGGTTGGCATATGGGACTGGAACCTGATTACCAACAAGGTTACTTTTAATGAATCGTGGCGAAAATTGTTTGGCAGCAAGCCGGATACTGTTCCGCAGTATTTTGATGAATGGCAACAGACCATTCACCCTGCAGACCTGCCGGGATTATTGTTAAAGTTACGCCGGCACCTGTACGGCGAAACAGCCATGTTCCAGCATATTTACCGGGCAAAGCAGGCCGATGAAAAGTACATTGTTATAGAATCCAAAGGAAAGCTGGTGCGCGATGAATACAATATGCCGGTAAGTATAGTCGGCACTGCAGTGGATATCACTGAGCGGCAGGCAATGGAGGATGCGGTAAGAAAGAGCCAGGCACAGCTGCTCGCACTCATCGAAAACCGTGAAGAGGCTATCTGGTCGGTGGATGAGCATAAACGAATGCTCAACTTTAACAAGCCCATTGCCGATGCATTTAAAAACTACTACGGCATTAACATGAAGCAAGGCGCGCTGATTACGGATGGTTTACCTGCTGACGTGGCCGCCACGTGGTCAGCGCGCTACGACAGGTGTTTAACAGGTGATTCATTCAGCAAGGTGGATCATTATGATGTTGACGGAACAGATAATTTTATCGAATACTCGCTGAGTCCGATCAGGGTGGATGACGGAAGTATTATTGGCGTTTCTGTGCTTGGCAGAAATATTACGCAGCAAAAGATTTTTGAGAAATCGCTGCAGGAAGCCAAAGAGGCGGCAGAAGCGGCGAACCGCACCAAGAGCCAGTTCCTGGCAAATATGAGCCATGAAATAAGGACGCCGATGAATGGAATCATGGGCTTTACCGACCTGTTGCTGCAATCGAAGCTTACATCACAACAGCAGGAATATGTTGAAATTGTAAAGTATTCAGCTGACTCCTTACTGCTGCTGATCAACGACCTGCTGGATATATCAAAGATTGAATCAGGCAAACTGGAACTGATCAATAATACCTATGACTTCCGTGGCTTAATGAAAGATGTTGTCCGCTCCTTCAAACTAAAGGCAAAGGAGCAACGCATAAAGATTGAACTGAAGGTCGGCCGTGAAATACCGGTGCTGGTGTTTGGTGATGAGATGAGGTTCCGGCAGATACTGGTAAACCTTATCGGCAATGCGGTTAAATTCTCCAACGACGGACTTGTTACCGTGAGTAGTAAACTTTTAAAACGTGATGATGACAGGATTACCATACTCACGGAAGTGATTGATAATGGAATTGGCATTGAAGCAGCAATGCAGGAAATTATCTTCGAGCCATTTCACCAGATTGATACAATGCGCACGCGCAAATTTGGCGGCACCGGCCTGGGCTTGTCTATTGCACGCAAGCTGGTAAACATGATGGGCGGTGAAATTCAGGTTGAAAGTGAACCGGGAAAAGGAAGCCGGTTCTATTTTACCATTGATGTTACCCTCCCAAAGGTTTCAGGTTAACCAGCTTCATTTGCATGTGGTTACTATCCATTAGTTATTTAAGCGTATTGTACCGTTTAATTTCATAATTTCGTTTCAAGAAAACTTTAGGGGTGTCCCTTTTACCTGGGGCTGAGACGAAACCCTTAACACCTGATCAGGGTAATTCCTGCGAAGGGAAAAGTTAAATGGATCCCGCCCTTCAGTTTTCTTGCTTTTATCATTTTAATGAAATACACTTTGTTTATCAGGCTGCTGCTTGTAATACCGGCAGAACGGTCAGCATGGACAAAATGAGTTATTATGAAAATTAAAGTCAACAGTAACTGGCTCGAAGTTGAACAGGGAAATCACCTGCATGCTTTGCTGGAAAGTCTTTTACTGCATCAGAAAAGCGGAATGGCCGTTGCTGTGAACGCGACAGTGATACCGAAGAAAGACTGGCAGCAATTCGAATTGCGTGAAAATGATGAAATAATCATTATTGAAGCGGCGCAAGGTGGATGAATAGATAACACGTATCAATACATTAATCGCAGTAAGCAATAATTGCAATCCATAAAGAAAGAAAAGATGAAAGATCATCGTAAGCTACCGGATGCCGGTACCATTACCCGCACACCATTTCCGGCTTCAAAGAAAGTCTATGTGAAAGGACCGCTGCACAATATTGAAGTGGCCATGCGGGAAATTTCAACTTCAGATGAAATGGAGCTGAAGAACGGAACAGTGAAAAAGCAGCATGTCAGTGTTACGGTGTATGATTCAAGCGGGCCGTATACTGATCCGGCTGCAGCAGTGGATGTGCATAAAGGGCTGCATCCGTTGCGGCGTGAATGGATTTTAAAAAGAGGAGATGTGGAGGCGCTGAAGTCTTTCTCTTCGGCTTATGCAAATGAAAGGATGAATGACCGGGCGCTCCATGAAATCCATTTTAAAAATATACCCATGCCTTTACGGGCAAAGCAGGGACACAATGTTTCGCAGATGGCATATGCGAAGAAAGGCATCATTACACCTGAGATGGAGTATATCGCCATTCGCGAAAATCAGCGCACACATGAATGGAGTGAGCAATATGCTGACCTGAAAAAGCAGCATGCCGGTGAAAACTTTGGTGCAAGCCTTCCTGTAAAATTGATAACACCGGAATTCGTACGCGATGAAGTGGCACGAGGCCGCGCCATCATTCCTGCCAATATCAACCATCCGGAAAGCGAGCCAATGATAATTGGCCGTAATTTCCTGGTAAAGATCAATGCCAACATTGGCAATTCAGCCGTCAGTTCTTCCATTGAAGAAGAAGTGGAAAAAGCAGTGTGGGCCTGCCGTTGGGGCGCCGATACCATCATGGATCTTTCCACAGGAAAAAATATTCATGAGACCCGCGAATGGATCATCCGCAATTCACCGGTGCCTATTGGTACTGTGCCCATTTACCAGGCACTGGAAAAAGTTGGCGGTGTGGCCGAAGACCTCACCTGGGAAATTTATCGTGATACACTCATCGAACAGGCGGAGCAGGGTGTTGACTATTTTACAGTGCATGCCGGCGTATTGTTGAGATATATTCCGCTCACCGCCGGTCGTGTAACAGGAATCGTTTCCCGCGGAGGAAGCATCATGGCAAAATGGTGCCTTTCACATCATAAGGAGAGTTTTCTATACACCCATTTTGAAGACATCTGTGAGATCATGAAGGCCTATGATGTTTCATTTTCACTAGGCGACGGACTGCGTCCTGGCAGCATAGCCGATGCAAATGACAATGCGCAGTTTGCGGAACTGGAGACCTTGGGAGAATTGACAAAAGTGGCGTGGAAGCACGACATTCAGACCATGATAGAAGGGCCCGGACATATTCCCATGCAGTTGATCAAGGTGAACATGGAGAAGGAGCTTGATATATGCCATGAAGCACCTTTTTACACCCTTGGACCGCTTACCACCGATATTGCTCCCGGTTATGATCACATTACCTCAGCCATCGGCGCGGCAATGATTGGATGGTTCGGTTGTTCGATGCTATGTTATGTGACGCCCAAGGAGCACCTTGGCTTACCGAATAAGAAGGATGTGAAGGATGGAGTGATCGCCTACAAGATTGCGGCACATGCCGCCGATCTTGCAAAGGGACATCCGGGAGCACAGCTGCGCGATAATGCATTGAGTAAAGCACGTTTCGATTTTCGCTGGCAGGATCAGTTCAACCTTTCACTTGATCCCGACACGGCGCGTGAGTTTCATGATGAAACGTTACCTGCGGATAATGCCAAGGTGGCGCATTTCTGTTCGATGTGCGGCCCTAAATTCTGTTCGATGAAGATTACACAGGAGGTGCGCGATTATGCGGCGCAGTTAAAAATCAATGAAACAGTGTTAGTCGAAAAGGGGCTTGAAGAAAAGGCCCGTGAATTCGCGGAAGCCGGCGGTGAAATATATGTGAAGCAATCATAATCGTTGACGCTGTGCCTGCAGCTTGAAGTGATGATCCGCGGCAGCTACGGCAAATAATATTTTGGATAAATGAAAGTAGTGGTGATATCCAGTCCTGAAGAGGTAGCTGATGAAGTGAAAATCATGACCGCGCTTTTTAAAGCCGGCCTTGAAAGATACCACTTACGCAAGCCCAGGTTCAGCACTAACAAACTGCGGAGATTACTGAACAGGGTTCCGGTGGAATATCGTGACCGTATCGTCATTCATTCGCATCATGAGTTATGTGTACCATATAAACTCGCCGGCATTCATATCACTGAGCATCACCGTAAGCGGCATTACTGGCAAACATGGCTGCTGATGAAATACCTGAAGTTGAGGCGGCCACAGTTGGAAATCACGGCCGGCTTTCATACAATCGGTTCCTTAAGAACAGAGCGCTTTGATTATGCATATGTTTTTCTGAGTCCGGTTTTCGACAGTATCTCCAAGATTGGTTATCGCAGCACGTTTCATGAAGACTCTCTGCAGAAGGTCATCAGTAAGTCAGATTACAAGGTATTTGCATTGGGCGGTGTGGATGAAGATAAAATTGAAAAGGCGGCCGGGCTTGGATTTTATGGAGTGGCTTTGCTGGGCAGCATTTGGAAATCGGATGAGCCGGTAGAAAAATTCAAACGGGTACAGCATCTATGCAAAAGCAACGTCGCTACATAATCAGCCTTGCTGGGTTCGATCCTTCTGCCGGTGCCGGTATACTGGCCGACATTAAAACAGCTGAACAACTGGGCGTGTATGGATTGGGTGTTTGCACCGCACTTACCATGCAGACAGAAGACCGGTTTTACAAGGTGCGATGGATTGAGACGGAAGAAATTATTGCACAGCTGCAATTGCTGCTGGAAAAGTACCCTGTTGAATTTATGAAAATTGGCATAGTGGAAAGTCTTGATGAACTGAATACCATCCTGCACTATCTCCATTCGCACTTTCCTCACGTGAAAATAATCTGGGATCCAATAATCAATGCATCTGCCGGATTCGAATTTCATCATAACTACAAAACGGAGGAGTTTATAAACTGTTGTAAGAAAGTTTATCTCGTCACCCCGAATGCAGAGGAGGCGAAAGCATGGTTGAAAAATGAAGATGCATTAGCCGCAACAACCAGTTTGCAGCAATTCACGAATGTCTACCTGAAAAGTTATCCGTCTGAGGATGGAAAAATAACGGATGTACTGCTGCACGGCAATCAGCGGTGGAATTTTATTTCACCGGAATTGAATGGCTTTAGAAAGCATGGTTCAGGTTGTGTTTTGTCGAGTGCCATCACCGCATTACTTGCGCAGGGTCATGATCTAAAAAACAGTTGCGGGCAGGCAAAGGCTTACACATTTGAATTTTTAATGAGTACAATTGATTTGTTGGGAGAGCATCGTTTGATCAAACTGCTTTCGGCGTATGCGTAGACAGATTGCATCCCTGCACTATCTCACACAAGACCTGCCAGGTTTTACGCATACCGTGCAGGTCAGAATGGCTTGCGAAGCAGGCGTTTCCTGGGTGCAGCTTCGTATGAAAAATACGGAAAGGGATGAATGGCTGCAGGTTGCCAGGGAGGTACGCGCCATCACCCGTGCTTATGGCGCCACGCTGATCATCAACGATGATGCTGCGATAGCAAAGGAAGCAGGCGCAGATGGTGTTCACCTGGGGCAAACTGATATGCACTGGTCGGATGCTGTTAAGATGCTGGGAGAAAAGGCCATCATTGGCGTATCAGCGCATTCATGGGATGAATTGTGGAAACTTAAGGATGCTAAAGTGCACTATGCCGGATTGGGCCCCTTCCGTTTCACCAGCACAAAGGATAAACTGGATGCTGTGTTAGGACTGGCAGGAATACGGGACATCATGCGTATGATGCAGCAACATGCATTTTTTCTGCCGGTGATTGCAATAGGAGGCATTGAGCAGGCGGATGTGAAGCCACTGATGGAAACCGGTATTGCCGGCATTGCCGTATCTGGTGCCATCAATAAATCGGTGCATCCGCAGGAAGCTGCGCGGCAGTTCCTTGCTGAATTGATAAATACGTTTTCAGAAAACGAAATGAGAAATATATGAAAGACCTCATCATTGCCGGTCAGCGGTTTCAGTCACGCCTCTTACTGGGCAGCGGAAAGTTCAGTTCCATGCAATTGATGAAACAAGCCATAGCAGCATCGGGCACACAAATGGTAACCGTGGCACTTAAGCGGGTGGATGTTTCAAAGAATGATGAAGACATGGGCAAGTTCCTGAAGTCGCTGCCCATTCAGCTGTTGCCCAATACCAGCGGCGCAAGAAATGCAAGGGAAGCCATCCTTGCTGCAGAACTGGGCAGGGAAGCACTCGAAACAAACTGGCTGAAGCTGGAGATACATCCTGACCCAAGATATCTTTTGCCGGATCCGGTGGAGACCTTCCTCGCTGCAGAAGCATTGGTGAAATCGGGATTCATCGTATTGCCATATGTTAATGCCGATGCCGTTTTGTGTAAGCGGCTGGAAGAAGTGGGTACAGCGGCGGTGATGCCACTTGGCGCACCTATTGGTTCCAACAAAGGATTGCAGACAAGAGATATGCTGGAAATCATTATCCGCGAAAGTAATGTGCCGGTTATTATTGATGCAGGTATCGGTGCACCTTCACATGCTGCAGCAGCATTGGAGATGGGTGCCGATGCCGTGTTGGTAAATACGGCTATTGCCGTGGCGGAAGATCCTGCAAACATGTCAATGGCTTTTAAATGGGCAGTGGAAGCTGGCAGGCTTGCATATGAGTCAAGACTCGGAACCACTTCTTCATTCGCAACGGCCAGCAGTCCGCTTACAGCATTTCTGGAGGAATAACATGATGCAAAAACCAATGTGTATGGCAAAAGATACCGGAGCACTGCATTGTTTTTTCAGTGACGTCGCCGGAAGGTTTGATTTTTTTGCAGCAGGCGGCCGGTATTTTTTCCTGGCCAGCCAATTAAGAATAAGCAAGCAGCTATGACAGCAACAACAAATCTGTTCCGCCATGTATTCGACCAGTATTCCTGGGACGATGTCGCTGCACGTATCTATGCGTCGACCACAAGCGATGTGGAAAGAGCCATGCAAAAGGCAGGGAATGGCACGCCTGAAGATTTTATGGCACTTATTTCTCCTGCAGCAGAACGCATGCTCGAGCCTATGGCGCAATTGAGTCATCAGCTGACCTTACACCGGTTTGGTCATGTAATGCAGATGTATATTCCGCTCTACCTATCCAATGAATGCCAGAATATCTGCACCTACTGTGGATTCAGTCTCGATAATAAAATCGCCCGCATCACTTTAAATGAAGAGCAGCTATTGAAAGAGGTTGAAGTGATCAAGCGATATGGTTACGATCATGTATTGCTGGTAAGCGGTGAAGCAAACCAATCTGTTGGCACAGATTATTTTGAGAAGATGATTGCATTGATCCGCCCCTATTTTTCTAATATAATGCTGGAAGTGCAGCCGCTGGAACAGTTTGAATATGAAAGACTGATTAATGCAGGAGTAAATACAGTGCTCGTGTACCAGGAAACTTACCGGGAAGAAAACTACAGGCAATATCACCCGAAAGGCAAAAAGAGCAATTTCAATTACCGTTTACAAACTCCTGACCGACTGGGAATGGCAGGCGTACATCGCATGGGACTTGGGGTATTGCTTGGCCTTGAAGACTGGAGAGTGGATTCTTTCTACACAGCTTTACATCTTCACTACCTTGAAAAGCACTATTGGAAGACGAAGTATTCCATTTCATTTCCGAGGTTACGTCCGGCGCTCGGATGCCAGGAACCCAACCATCCGATCACCGACAGGCAACTGGTACAACTGATTTGTGCTTATCGCATATTCAATGAAAATGCGGAGTTGTCGTTGTCAACGCGTGAGTCACCTGTATTCCGCAATCATGCTGTTAAATTGGGCATCACTTCCATCAGCGCCGGATCGAGAACTGATCCCGGAGGATATGCTGCAAAGTTACAGGCACTCGAACAGTTTGAAATTGCGGATAACCGTTCGCCGGCCGCAGTGGCGGAGATGTTGATCTCCAATGGTTATGAGCCGGTATGGAAAGACTGGGACAGGGTATTTGCTGTATAGCGAAACATTGATTTGTTGTCGGAACATCAACCGCTGCGCAAATATTTTTTTTCACGGGCAGACACCTTACAACATTTACAATTTATTGAATTGGTCAAAAATGCAAACAGTAAAAGAAATGCTGCCTGAGGAACTGAAGCGGATGATGCAGTCAGGTGTCCGGTTTCAATTGATTGATGTGAGAGAGCCTGCTGAAAGAGAAGCCGCAAACATCGGAGGTGAATTTATTCCATTAGATGAGCTGATGTCGAACAGGCAAAGAATCGCCACAGACCGGCCTGTAATCATCTGTTGTAAAGTGGGCCTGCGCAGTCATATCGCCATTCAGCGGTTGCAGGAGAAGCAGGATTATAATAACCTTTACAATTTAAAAGGCGGAATCACCGCTTATCTATCAATGTGAGGAGGACGCGCTCCGGAATGATTCAATCCGCTGTTTTACGTTTCTCCGGATATTGAAATAGAAAAGATTATAATCTGCAACATGGTAATTTTTAATGTTCAGCAGCCTGCTGCCCCGGAAGTCGGGTTTGTCAATCCATAACATGCCATCATGAACCTGTGCATTGCAGAGTTGTGGGTACACTTTTTCAAAGTTTCTCAGAATGCCGCCTTCATTCAGGTTCGCACCACAAAAGGCTGAATCAGTCTTCCATGACAGCGGATTGGTACAGATGGCATGCGATAATCCATTATTGTAATATGGCGGATAATAGTTCCTGGCGTAGGTACTCCAGGTGCAATAGCATCCGGTTTGATCAGGCGTTTGGCAAGGTTGAAGAAAAGGGAGTGAATCCGGGTTAATCGGCATTCCGACGAGGTAAGCAACCACCAGCCGTTTCTTTAACGAATCATCTGTAAAATAATCCTGCAACAGATGCAAAGCATGTAAGGTGCCCTGACTGTGTGCGGCAATGATGACCGGCCTTCCGTTATTGTAGTGAGCAAGGTAATAGGCAAAGGCTGTGCTCACATCAGCATATGCAATATCAAGCGCTTTTTTTCCATCCGTTGCATCATCCTTGTAAAATGCGGAGATATGAGCCTGCCGGTAACGCGGCGCAAATACCCGGCAGGAACCATTAAAAACACTGGCCTGGTAAAGAATGGTACTCTCATCTGCTTCTTTATTGAGCACCGGATCATTCACATCGCCATTCCATTGGTATGCAGATGTTGGTTTGTAGGTGAATATGGTGGGATGAATAAAAAAAACATCGGCGATGGACAACGCTTCTCCATTGTTGTTGTTTTTTCCGGCAACACTGTCTGCCGGATCTTTTTTGAATGGAAGCGAAGCCCATGCATCAGCTGTTCCGTAATCAGGCGGAGGCGGAACAGGGCAGTCGCTGAAGCGGGTCTCCAGGATATATCGGTCAGCACTGCAGGAGCAGCATGACAGCAGTAGCAGCATCCATATAAGCTGAGTATTCACGAAACAACTTTAAGATGAATAAATTTTTAAGGTTTCCCTTTTATGTATCCTTATGAGATGTGGTATATTTTCTTCGTAAAAAAATAATGCCTGCAAGGCCTAAAACAATCATTCCGATAGCAATGAGTTGTGCCTGTGTAGCGGTGAAACCGGCATAATGATATTTGATGTCAACCCGGATTTTTTCTATAAAAAACCGCTCGATGCCGCCCAGTACCAGGTAGATGGAGAATAATATTCCCGGTACGGAAATTTTTTTTCGAACTATCCACAGCAAAATAAAGATGAGCAGTGCGGCAGTAATTTCATAGAGTGGTGTTGGGAACACAGGATTGGCCAGCATATAACAATACTTGCCTTCACAACCCGGAATTGGTATACCGTCCTGGTTAACATTATGCGGGTAATTGTAGGACCATGCCCAGTCGGGAAAAATAAACCAGCCTGGCTTTGGACTAAGGTTATCAATGCCCCAGTCACCGTCGCCGGCCACCTGGCAACCGATACGGCCAATACCATATGCAAGCATGAGGCCCGGTGCTGCAGCATCAAGCATGTGTAACATGGGTAACTTATTGCGGTAACAAAAATACAGGCAACCGGCAGCACCGAAAATCAAGCCGCCATAAAAGGCAAGACCGCTGAAAGAAAGCATCGAGCCAATGGGATCATGGAGGAAAGCGTCGAGATGTTCAAGGTTATCAAGAATCTTTGCACCCAGCAGCCCACTGATGGCAGCTACGATAGTAATATCACCAATCATCTGCCGTGGCCAGACCTGGATGATTTTTTCTTCGGGTTCCGGCAAGCGTTCTTTTTCCTTTTCGCGGTATTTCAGGTAAAGCAGCAGCGCACCCATGGCGATACCGCCCAACAGGTTGCCGCGTGTGGAAAGAATGAATGCCTGCGGATTATCGGTAAAATCTTTCAGGTCAAGCACGATGGCGATAAGCTTGAAACCGATAATAAAACCGGTGATACCATTGGTCACCAGGTCCGTTACACTGGCAGGCTCACCGATTTTGACTTTGCGGGGCAAAGGCAACAACAACTTTTCATTTTCTTTTCTCTTTACTTCAAGATACAATGTCCATGCAGCTGCCAAAAATGCCATTGCCATCATAAATCCAAAACTTTGCAATGCATAGAACAGGGTGAAAACGCCGCTGAGTTTTGTATTAAAAAGGTCTTCCAATAAATATCCTAAGTTGGGGTACATGAACGGTCGGTGTATGGATGGAATAATGTAACAGGCAGCATTAACGGTAATTTATTGCCCGCTATTTTTTACAAAGATGCTAAACTTCAAGAAACCGCTGTACTGCACGGCGTGAAGATGGCCGTGTTGGGTGTTCTTTGACTGCGGAGCCCTTAATACTAATTGCGATACTGATATCATTAAAAACAATTGAGGGGTTGCGATTGCAGATGAAAAGGAACAGGATTCAATACACGGAACAATTCAGCGCCGTGATCTTTCAATGTTGACGTAACGTGCACAATGCAGGTTTATCGTTTCGGCTGGAGCTATTTTTTTTCGTATACAGCTTGGCCGGGAATTTTTATTCATGCAAAAGAAAAAATGGATAAACAGGAATACGAGTTGTACTGTGAATCTCCAACGGTAATTTATCCAGGTACCATTTGTGCCGGTGCCGTCATTTTCTCAGATACGATTTCTCCATGAACCCAGTCTTCCATATTTGCTTTTAAACATACAGTAGCCATTTTTCCGCTTAACAATGCAGACTGGTTTACTTTCACTTTAACATAGTTATCTGTAAATCCTTCCTGCATAGATGGTGTTGAAGGCTGCTCAAACAATACATCTCTTTTTGTTCCCAGTTGTTGCCGGTAAAATTCCTGCCGTTTTTTTTCGGAGAGTATGCGCAGCATCCTGGTTCTATCCTGCCTTACCTGCAGTGGTACCTTGCCATCCAGTGCAGAAGCCACGGTATTTTCGCGTTCAGAATAGGTAAATACGTGCAGATAGCTGACATCAAGTGCGTTAATGAAATTATATGATTGCAGGAATTCTTCGTCTGTCTCGCCGGGAAATCCCGTGATAACATCCACGCCGATACAACAGTGGGGAATGAGAGATTTTATCCTGGCAACCCGACCGGCATACAAAGCGGAAAGATAACGGCGCTGCATCCTCTTCAGAATATTATCGGAACCTGATTGCAATGGAAGATGAAAGTGCGGCATGAAGCGCCTTGATTGCGCCACAAATTCAATTATTTCATCTTTCAGCAGATTGGGTTCTAAGGATGAAATACGAAACCGTTCGATACTGCTTTCCCTGTCAAGTGACTTAATAAGCCCGAAAAATGTTTCAGGCCTTTTTCCTGATAAGGGATCATGAATTCCGAAATCACCAATATTCACGCCTGTCAGCACCACTTCCCTGATGCCCAGTTCAGCAAGCAGATCTGACTGTGCTATCACATGACGGATGGTATCGCTGCGGCTTTTACCGCGTGCCAATGGGATCGTGCAGAAGGTGCAACTGTAGTCACAGCCGTCCTGTACTTTCAGAAAAGCCCGCGTTCTTTCTCCTGTAGAATAGCTGCTCTCAAAAAGCCGGACGTCTGCTACATCACAGGAATGAATGGCGCCCTTTTCTGCCGGCATCTTTTTTTCAGGCAGCGTTTTGAGGTAATCGGCCAACCTGAATTTTTCTTTTGCGCCGAGCACGAGATCAACTCCTTCAATGGAGGCTATCTCATCTGGTTTCAATTGTGCATAGCAACCGATGATAACTATTTGCGCGGCCGGGTTATACCGGAGGGCTTTACGCACGATCTGCCGGCATTCTTTATCTGCATTTTCCGTTACGGAACAGGTATTGATAACCACCACATCCGGTGTTTCATGCAAACTCACTTTCATGAATCCATCTGCTTCCAGCTGCCTGGAGATAGATGATGTTTCTGAAAAATTCAGCTTACATCCGAGCGTATGAAAGGCGATTGTTTTTGTTGTAAGCATGCACTATACATTAGAATTAAAACGGTCCTGTTCATCAACCGAATCAGGCAGCATGCAAAAAAAGTTTGCTGCAAATGGTAGTAGATCCGGAGTGCTGTAATATCAAACAGGACAAGCTTTATTTTTTTCCAAAAAGACCGCTCAACCCGCCAAGCATATCGCCGATACCACCTTTGCCGGTAAGCGAACCTGCAATTTTCGTGATCGTGCCCATATCGATGTTGCCCAGTTTGCCTCCCTGCAGCAACCCGATGATATCATTCAATCCGCCTGAGGAAATCTTTGAGACAAGGTCTTTGGTCAAGTTGGGATTTGAACTGAGAGCGCCGGACACCATGCTGCTTAACTGAGAAAACAATGCATTGCTTTCATTCGGTGTGTTCTTATTGAAGAGGTCGGTTACCTGGCTGAGATCCAGTTTGCCTGATGAAAGTTGATCCGTAAAAAATCCACCCACTGCATCCGTTATGGATGAAGCTGCGCTGGTGGCTTGTTTACTGTCGAGGCCGTATTTGGTTCCTAACATACCGGCGATGTCGCCTGAATGCTGATTGATGAGTTCTTTTATCATAAGTTCTTTTTTTAGGTGGATAAAGGTAATCATTGTGTGTGAATGGAAACCGGGTGCTGACTGCATTGGGTAAACTAATTCCTTTGCATTCACATCAGCTTTTAACCGGCAGGTGTGTCCCGCCACACTTCTTGTATTCATCCGTCATTTCATTTACTTATTTTTGCGCCGATTTTAAGAATCCTCTGTTGAGTATGATAAAGATAGGAGTGCTGGGTACCGGACATTTGGGAAAAATCCATCTTAAGCTCATTCGGGAAATACCTGAATTTGAACTGGTAGGTTTTTTTGATCCGAATGATGAGAATGCGGTTCAGGCTGCCCGGGAATTTGGTGCCACGCGCTTTGATAACTTGGATGAACTGATCGGGCAGGTAGATGCGGTGGATATTGTTACCAATACCTTGTCGCATTATGAATGTGCGGTAAAGGCCATTAAAAGATCAAAGCACATATTTGTTGAAAAGCCTTTAACGAATACGCTGCAGGAGGCACATGACCTCATTAAGCTTGCCGAGGAGGCCAGGATAAAGGCGCAGGTTGGCCATGTGGAGCGGTTCAATCCGGCTTTCCTGGCGATCAAATCGCATTCCCTGAACCCGATGTTCATTGAGACACACCGTCTTGCACAGTTTAATCCCAGGGGAACGGATGTACCCGTTGTGCTTGACCTGATGATTCATGATATTGATATTATCCTGAGCATGGTGAAGTCTACCGTGAAACGTATCAGCGCCAGCGGCGTGGCAGTGATTTCTCATTCACCCGATATTGCAAATGCAAGAATTGAGTTTGATAATGGCTGCGTCGCAAATATTACCGCCAGCCGCATCTCTTTAAAACAAATGAGGAAGATGCGCATGTTTCAGAGAGATGGTTACATAAGCGTTGATTTTCTCGACAAGAAGGCGGAGATCATCCGGCTTTCCGATAAGCGCGACAGCGATAATCCCTTTGCCATTGAGTTAAGTACGGGTGATACCGAAACCAAGGTGATAAATTTTGAACGACCTGAAGTAAAACCCATTAACGCTATTAAAATGGAGCTTGAGTTATTTAATGAAGCAATAGCTGCCGATAAAGAGCCGCCTGTTACCCTGCTTGATGGCTACAATGCCATGAATATTGCCTATCAGATTATTGAAAAAATTGAGCGTACCAATTCCTGATCTGTCTGTTGATGCCGGTCTCCCTGCAACCTTTTTTTGGTGATAAATATTTTTTGGGTTATTGATAATAACATATGCCCGGCATCGTTGTCCCTTTACAATTCATTAACCTATTTGATTTGAGAATTTCTACCCTCACCCAGTATATTCTATCCATTGGGCTTATCGCAGCCATAACGCCTTCGTGTGAACTAATCAATCCGGCAGAACAGATACCGGCCTATCTCCAGGTAGATAATGTCACGCTTTCGACCAATTCGGGGCAGGGTTCGGCATCCCATAAGATTACCGACGTTTGGATTGATGCGGATAATGCAGCCCAGGGCGTTTATGAAATACCCAAGGTCTTTCCGCTGCTGAATAATGGTGCAACTTACCTGATCATCAGCGCGGGTATTCTTGACAATGGTATTTCATCCACCAGGGCTATTTACCCCTTTTATTATCCTGATACGCTGACATTGGATCTGGAAGCCACCAAAGTATATAAGCTCACTCCGCATTTTTCCTACCGTACAAATGCCAAATTTTCCTTCATCGAAGACTTTGAAGCGGGCAACCTTTTCAGTCTTATTGCAGGAGATACGGGCCTCATTCGTACCAGTGCCACTGCCAATGTATTTGAAGGTAATTTCTCCGGTTATATTTATCTGGACAGTAGCCACAATCTTTATGAAGGGAGAACAACTACTTCATTTACCATTTCGAGGGGAAGCCCGGTTTATGTTGAGCTGAATTATAAATGCGACCAGCCTTTTGAAGTCGGAATATACGGCACTACCGATGTTGGTCATACCTCATTGTACAAGTGGAATATCAATCCAAAAGATACCTGGAACAAGATTTACCTCAATATGGGACAGGATGTCTTGTCGATGGATGCCACGTCGATTCAGATTCAGATCAGGGCAGTATTTGATAATACACAGGATAGCGGTCATATCTATCTTGACAACATTAAACTGGTGAGCAATTAGGGCAGCATGAAAGAAACGATTCAACAAAAAGGTATTGTGCCCTATGCTATAACGGACTATCTGATGGCATTGCTGTCGTGGGCTCTTTTTTTTATCGTACGGAAGCTTTGCATTGATAACTATCCCATTGAACAGTTCCCGCAATTCTTAAATGATCCAAGGTTTATCCAGGGCATTGTCATCATTCCTTTCGGCTGGCTGCTTTTGTATTTTGTAACAGGAACCTATACAAGCATCTATCTCAAGAGTCGTGTTGGTGAAATGACGAGGACGCTTTTTGTGACTATGGCAGGCGTTATCCTGCTTTTTTTCAGCGTGTTAATTGACGATCAGGTACAGGGCTATCGTGATTATTACAGTTCTGTATTTATTCTTTTTGTGATCCATGTTGTGCTCACCATTATCGGCAGACTTATTGTGCTGAATGCGGGAAAGCGGCAGATGATCAATGGGCAGGTTTATTTTCCCACATTGTTTATAGGCGGCAACAAACGTGCGATTGAAATATACCAGGAGATCAACGGGAAATCAAAATCACAGGGCTACCGCTTCATTGGTTTCGTTGATACCAACGGCAATGGCAATGGATTGAGCACCTACCTGCCCAAGCTGGGCGCACTCACCAGTCTTGAAGAAATTATCATGTCGCATTCCATAAAGCAGGTCGTCGTGGCGATTGAATCTTCTGAACATCATCAGCTTAAGGAAATCCTGAATCAACTGGCTGATAAAAATGTAATTATCAAGATTGTGCCCGACATGTTTGATATTCTCACAGGCTCAGTCAGAATGAATCACTTGTTGGGAGCGTCTTTTATTGAAATTTACCCGCAGCTGATGCCTGAATGGCAGTGCATCATGAAGCGCATGCTCGATATCACCATATCGGGTACACTCCTCATCATGCTGCTGCCACTGTATATTTTTGTTGCCATCAAGGTAAAGCTCTCGTCGCCGGGCAGCATCATATATTCGCAGGAAAGGATCGGCATTTACAATAAGCCTTTTAAAATTTACAAGTTCAGAAGCATGTTTACGAATGCGGAGACCAACGGTCCATTATTGTCATCGCATGAAGATCCGCGCATCACTTCCTGGGGACGTATTATGCGCAAATGGAGGCTCGACGAACTGCCGCAGTTTTATAATGTACTGAAAGGCGAAATGAGCATTGTAGGCCCGCGGCCTGAACGGAGGTATTATATCGACCAGATTCTGATGCAGACAAGTGATTACAAACACCTGCTTCGTGTAAAACCCGGCATCACCTCGCTCGGTATGGTGAAATTCGGATATGCAGAAAATCTGAATCAGATGATATCCAGGATGAAATATGACCTTTTATATATTGAGAATATGTCACTGATGCTTGACTTCAGGGTATTGCTTTATACCTTCAGAACAATTTTACAGGGAAGAGGAAAGTAAGACAACTATGATGCAGTTCACTGTCAGTGATCCGCCTCATGTGCGCCTACCTCGAAATTAATTCTTCGGCCCTTTCATGATCAGGTTACCTTCTCCGTCGAAAATAAACTGCATTGCTTTCCCGTCTTTTTTAACATCAGCAGAATATTGCCTGCCTTTGGCTTTGGTATCTGAAGCATAGTATTTTGTCACCTTATCAGCATTGGCAGGATTAGAGAGGTAGGAGCTTGCCGCTGCCGGAAATTCTTCAGCCGTAATTTCACAATCGGTGCTAACCCATCCTCCGGTAGTAAGAAAAATGGCATTACACTTTTTGCCATTATCGCTGAAGTTCGCTTCGATAAATCCGGCATCCGACTGCTTCCAGTAAACGCCCTTGGCAGCAGGATACTTTTCCTGCATTTTGTTTTTCACCACCTGTGGAACAAGGCTGGCGTTGATGGTTTGCGCTGACACATAATTTGTCAATACAACCAATGCTACTATTGCGATTATCTTTTTCATGGTATTACGTTGAAGTTGGAAGAATAAAAGAAGCCTGAAGAAAACAGGATAGTTAACGTGAGTGCTTCAGGCTCCGGTATATGAGGCTTTCTTAAATATCCAGCCTTGCGTATTTTGCATGTTTCTCAATAAAATCACGACGTGGCGGCACATCATCACCCATCAGCATCGAAAAGATGTGATCTGCTTCTGCTGCACTTTCAATAGTCACCTGCCAGAGTGTGCGTGTATCGGGATTCATGGTGGTTTCCCATAACTGTTCCGCATTCATTTCACCAAGACCTTTGTACCGTTGTATCGTCACTGAATCATCCTTTCCACCGCCAATTCTGGTTACTGCCGCTTTGCGGTCTTCATCATCCCAGCAATATTGCTGCTCTTTGCCTTTTTTTACCAGGTAAAGCGGTGGTGCCGCAATGTATATTTTGCCCGTTTCAATCAGCGCCTTCATATACCTGAAAAAGAAGGTGAGAATAAGGGTTGTAATGTGGCTGCCATCCACATCAGCATCTGTCATGATGATGATCTTATGATAGCGGAGTTTCTCCAGGTTAAGTGCTTTATCATCGCCGACGGTCCCGATGCTTACGCCCATGGCGGTAAACATATTCTTGATTTCCTCGTTATCATAAATCTTATGCTCCATGGCCTTTTCAACATTCAGGATCTTTCCCCTCAAAGGAAGGATGGCCTGGAAGCGCCTGTTGCGTCCCTGCTTGGCTGTTCCGCCGGCAGAATCACCTTCCACGAGGTAGAGTTCACATGCTTCCGGATCATTATCGGAGCAGTCAGCCAGCTTACCCGGCAAACCTGATCCTGTTAAGCCATTTTTCCGTTGCACCAGTTCCCTCGCCTTACGGGCAGCATTGCGCGCCGTGGCGGTGAGCACTACTTTGCTGATAATGACCTTTGCTTCACGCGGATGTTCCTCGAGGTAATTGGTCAGCATCTCGCCCACGCTCGTATCCACCACACCTAATACTTCCGAGTTGCCGAGTTTGGTTTTGGTTTGGCCTTCGAACTGTGGTTCCGGTACTTTAACGGAGATAACAGCGGTCAGTCCTTCTCTGAAGTCATCACCAGTGATCTCAAAGTCGATTTTGCTGAAGAGGTTGTTTTTTTCGGCATAAGCTTTAAAAACGCGGGTAATTGCCCTTCTGAAACCTGAGACATGGGTGCCACCTTCCAGCGTGTTAATGTTATTTACGTAAGAATGAACATTTTCATTGTATGCCGTATTGTACTGCATGGCGATTTCCACCATTACCTGGTCGCGGGCACCTTCCACCACAATAGGGTCCGGTATCAACGGAACCCTGGTGGCATCGAGGTATTGCACAAACTCCTGCAATCCGCCTTTTGACAGAAATACATCCGTTGGATGATTACCGTTTTCATCCTTCTCCCGCCGGTCGGTGAGGGAGAGCCTGATGCCTTTATTCAGGAAACTGAGCTCTTTCAACCTGGCCTCTATTGTATCATACTTAAACTCGGTGGTTTTGAAAATCGTGGGATCGGGAAGAAACGTAACGGAAGTGCCGGTAATATTGCTGCTGCCGGTTTGTTTTACAGGATATAAAGGCTTACCGCAGTTATATTCCTGTACGAATGACTTTCCATTATAGTTCACCACCACCTTCAGGTGTGTAGATAAGGCATTTACGCAGGAAACACCCACGCCGTGTAAGCCGCCGGAAACCTTATAAGTGTCTTTATTGAATTTACCGCCGGCATGCAGCACGGTCATAACAACCTCAAGCGCCGAACGGCCTTCCTTTTTCATGATTTCTGTTGGAATACCGCGACCATCGTCAGATACGGTGATGGAGTTGTCTTCGTTGATGAAGACATCAATGTTTTTGCAATAGCCGGCTAATGCTTCGTCAATCGAATTATCCACCACTTCATACACCAGGTGGTGGAGTCCGCGGGTACCGATATCGCCAATATACATGGCAGGCCGCTTGCGTACGGCTTCCAGTCCTTCCAGCACCTGTATATTTTCAGCCGTATAATCGCTCTTTTTCCGGCTGGATTTTACCTCGTCTTTTACGTCTTCTGTGATCACTTTTCAGGGGATTATTACTATGAAAAAATAACTTCGCGAAGGTACTGTTTTAATATGATGAAAACGCATGCAATCCAATGATTTCCGGAACATTTTATGAACAGGAATTTGTTTAAAATCCTCCTGTATTTTCAGCAGAGGACAAGGTGTTTTAGCATGCATAACGTGGCATCATTTTTAAGTATTTTTCGCCTTTCATTTTTAACAGCATTTTAACTTGTCAGATGATGATGAATGATCAAACTTTTACCCCTGATGTATCATTGGATTTTTCCATACGGAAATTATTCGCAGTTCCTTTAAAGGGATTTTTCTGGTTTTGTTGCCTGTTATGGACGGGCTTGACGGCAAATGCGCAAAAGGACAGGCCGGTGAAGCCTGACCTTCCCCTGAATGATGAAAACGAGCAGGTGTATTATATGGAAGTGGTTCCCATGGATGGGGTAGAAAAGCTGGAGTTGTACCGGCGTTCGCAGCAATGGATGAAATCGTACTTCAAAAATCCGGCAGGCTTTCTCGAATCTTCAGATTCCGTAAGCGGTTTATTGACCATGAAGCCGCAATTTCCGGTGTACCGTATCTTGAAAAACGGAGTTAAAGCCCAGGCTGCCATCATCCGGTACACATTAGTGCTGGGGTTTAAAGACGGCAAATACAGGTATGAGATTAAGGATGTTAACCTGAAGGCTGCCAGTTATGAACCGATTGAAAAGTTGTTCAATGAAAATGATCCGAATATCGCAGACAACTACAATACGTTGCAGGAAGCTGATAAGAATTTCAGAGAGCTGATCAACAATCTGAAGGAGTCGATGAAAGAACCCAGTGTGAAAGTGAAGAAAGATGAATGGTAAACCGTGATATAGCATTTGCTATGGGTGACCTGTTTCAAATTGGTGAAACAGCAATTTCAATAGATTTCTCACGGGATATTATAAATCCTGAAATCTGTCTGAGACTTCAAAAGATGTCGTGATCACCTGCCCGTTTATCTTCTCTATTCTGAATGCCTGTGCTGCATCATTGGAACGAAGAATGCGGAACCGGCCATCTACGAATTCAAAAGCAGTGCAGTCGTCGAGCGCAATGCCGGTGCCACCGTGATTTTTTATCATCTGTACAAAATGCGCAAGCCTTCCTTCTTTCAGGCAATGCGGGCAAGCGGTAAATGGAATGATGCCAAGGCATTTTACCCGTATCCATTGCCAGTCTTCAGGATGGTAATAAAATTCAGAATCACTATGGCCATATTGAAACCAGCAGATAGCGCCGGCACTTGTTCCGGCCAGAACTTTTCCTTCCTGCGCAGCCTTTAGCAGCAGTTTGTCAACGCTTAGGAATCTCCAGCGCCGCATCATCATCAAAGTGTTGCCACCGCCAACGTAGATGATGTCAGCCTGCCGGATAAGCTTTTTAATGTCAGCTGGAGCAGGCGCGTTTTTTAATAACAGCAGGGATTCCGTATGACAGCCAAGTTGCTTTCCGAAAACATCCCGGAAGTTTGCAACATAACTGAGATCATCACCGGAAGCGGTAGGGATAAATAGTGCTGAAGGTTTTTTCTTTCCGGATAGCCGGACAATTTCATGGTAGATAGACAGGTTGACACCTTCCGCCATGCTTCCTCCACCAATGGCAACAATAGTAGGTGTCATGAAATCTGCTTAACACTGTTCAGGATAAGTCCGGCAATAAGTTGGCCGGTAAATTATGCTTAGCTGTGATTGTAATTGAGATAGCAGAATGCAACCGTCATGGCCACAATAAAAAGAAGGATGCAACCGACTGCGAACCAGAGTTTTTTCATGGAGAGAATTTTTCAGATGGGCAAAGATAACGACGAAAATGAGAATCGGAAATAGGAACAGCAAGCCCGGCGGATAGCAGTAGGGTTGCATCTGTGAGACGCATTGCCCGAATGCTTCTCCCGGTCTTTTGTGCAGCACTTTCGCAGATTTGATCACCTTTGGATACCTTTGCCGGAAATTAATTCTGTTATGCGGCGGCTGCATCTGTTACTCATTTTCAATGCCATCTTAGCTTTGATTTACCTGCCCGGATGTTCCAACTACGGACTGGAGGTAGAAAAAGTGGATCCTGATTTTTACATTCTACCCGGTGAAGGCGGCAACAGTGGTGTGCTTATCGGTGATTCTGTGATCCTGGTGATTGACACAAAAATGAAACAGGGAGCTGAGCGGTTTAGCCGTTGGGTAATGGATCGCGCTAAGGGAAAACGGATCGTGGTGGTCAATACGCATATTCATAAGGATCATACCGGCGGCAATCATTATTATGAAGATGCCGAAATAGTGGCCGGTGATTATGGCAATCAGTTTTGGCTGCAAAATAATGCGAGGGAAGACATGCCCAACCGCTGGCTGGTAGACACCATGCACCTGGATGTAGGTGGTGAAATTGTGACCATTGAAAATATCGGGCAGGCGCATACATTTGATGATGTGGTGGTTTACCTGAGAGACCGTAAGACACTCTTTACCGGCGACGTGGTGCTCAATGGCTATCACCCTTACCTGGAAGAAAGTGTTGGTGCCAATGTAGATGATTACCAGACTGCGATGCAGCACTTGCTGAATGAATACGATGTAAAAACAGTGGTGCCCGGTCATGGGGCCATCGGCGGCGCTGAATTGATAGCCGGCTTTCAGCAATACTTTGAAGACATGAAATCAGCCTCTGAAGATGTAGATCTTGCGGAGAAAATGCGACAAAAATATAAGCATTACAGGGGAGCACCCATCAACAAAGCGGGATTTGATCAGACGATTAATTTCATCCGCAGCAATGCAACCTTGCGGAACTGATCATGCATTATCGTGCAGCTGTATTTATTTTTTGAAAACATCTCCCGCAGACAACAGCGTATAAGTACGCCGTCTTCAAATAGCAATTACTAAGACTTGACATAGTGGCTAACAATATTGGCGCACATCGGCAATCGGCAAACGTGGTAGCTCCTACAGGAATCGAACCTGTATCTTGAGTTTCGGAAACTCACATTCTATCCGTTGAACTAAAGAGCCATTTTTGATGAGCGCGAAGTTAGCGCAATTTATTTTACGCTGAGCAGCAAGGTAGCGTAGGGTGGCAGTGAAACACCCGTTTCCAAAACAGTGATTTTGCCGGACGACTGATACACCACATTATGCAGTGCCGCATATTGTTCCGGCATGTTATACTGTACAACGTCAGCGGATAGGTTATGCAATACCAGGATCTTGTTTTCACCTGTGCCTCTTTCATACAAAAGCATCGGTTCCGGCGCGCCGGTTACCGCGTTCATCTCTTGCGAAGCGAGCGCATGATAAGTATTGCGCACAGCGATAAGCTTCGCATAGGTCTTGTACAGGCTGCCGTCTTTACCTTGCTGAAGAGTCAGTGGCTCCACATTTTTCGCGGTACTGTACTTTG